>JAJPXG010000158.1:0-2039 GCA_021205565.1 Lachnospiraceae bacterium
GTACTGCTGATGGTGCTGATGGTATTTTTATTCTTTAATGATATTAAAAATATCTTTTTCTAACAGTTCAGCCAGAGAAATGACAGGACTGCTGAGGGCGCTTGCGCATGGAAGCAGGAACTGTCATTCCTCTGAGCGGAGCGCCCTCTGATGAGCAATCAGATGAGTCGCATAGCGGCGATGGATGCGAAGCAGACACGATTGCGAATTGGAGGGGCTGAACTGTTTATAAGAGGAAAACACAATGATGAGAGATCACACAAAGGTAGTGAAAATCGGCAACAGACTGATCGGCGGCGGCAATCCGATCCTGATTCAGTCCATGACGAATACACCCACAGAGAATGTGGAAGCAACTGTCGCGCAGATTCTGAACCTGGAACAGGCAGGATGCGAGATCATCCGCTGCACTGTACCGACAAAGGAGGCTGCAGAGGCGCTCCCGGAGATTAAAAAGCAGATCCATATTCCACTGGTCGCGGATATTCATTTTGACTATCGCATGGCCATTGCGGCCATGGAAAACGGCGCGGACAAAATCCGTATCAATCCGGGCAATATCGGCTCCATCGACCGAGTGAAGGCGGTCGTAGATGAGGCAAAGCGCCGCGATATTCCGATTCGCGTCGGCGTCAACAGCGGTTCTCTGGAGAAGGAGCTGGTGGAGAAATATCACGGCGTTACCGCTGAAGGAATCGTCGAGAGTGCCCTGGATAAGGTGAAAATCATCGAGGATCTGGGATATGACAATCTGGTTATCAGCATCAAATCCTCCGATGTCATGATGTGCGTGGAGGCGCATGAGATGCTGGCAACGCAGACAGATCACCCGCTGCATGTCGGAATCACGGAAGCGGGAACCGTCTGGAGCGGCAATATCAAATCTGCCATCGGCCTTGGTTTGATTCTGAGCAAAGGAATCGGCGACACGATTCGTGTATCGCTGACCGGTGATCCTGTGGAGGAAGTGAAATCCGCCAGATTGATTCTTCGCACCCTGGGATTAAGGGAGGGCGGTATTGAAGTGGTATCCTGCCCGACCTGCGGACGGACGAAAATCGATCTGATCAGCCTGGCCAACCAGGTGGAGACCATGGTGGCAGCCTATCCGCTTAATATCAAGGTGGCGGTCATGGGCTGCGTGGTCAACGGCCCCGGCGAGGCGAAGGAGGCCGATATCGGTATTGCGGGCGGCATTTCGGAAGGCATACTGATTAAAAAAGGAGAGGTGATCCGACGCGTTCCGGAGGCGGAGCTTTTGGATACGCTGCGGTATGAACTGGATCATTGGGGCGCCGAAGAAGGCTGAAACGTTTCGGAGTGAAGTACATATGGAAGAAAAGAAATTTCTGGAGGTTTTTCCGTACCTGAAGCTGGAGGGGCGGCTGAATGACATCATGTCGCAGGTAACGGTGACGCGGGTTGCCAGCGTAAAGGGCCGGCAGTTTCTGCGTGTTTATATCAGGAGCAGTTTTCTGATCGCCAAACGGGATATTTTTGAAGTTGAGAAGATATTAAATCAGATGCTTGGAGCCTATGGGGATTCCTGGCAGATTAAAATTTATGAGCGATTTGTGTTAAGCAGTCAGTATGATGCAAAAACCGTTATGGAGCTTTACCGGGATTCCATCCTGGAGGAGCTGAAAGCATACAGCCACGTACTTTACGTGGCTTTTAAAGACGCGCAGATTTCCTATCCGGCGGATGACCGGATTCATATACAGCTGGATGAAAATTGTATCGTACATATGCAGGAAAAGGAACTGCAGTCCATTCTGGATAAAATCTTTCAGGAAAGATGCGGCCTTGCGGTTTCTTTTACTTACAGTTATGTGGAAAAAAAGAAAGAAGACGCAGAATCCGAAGAGGATATCCTGATCAGCAGGAGGATAGAGCAGATCAGCAGCGGGCGGCTTGCCGCGGATGCTGTAAATGGCACACAAAATGATGAGGGGAGTGGAACTGGCAATCGCGGCGTTTCGGGCCGGGCATCGGCTGATATCAAATCAGCGGAAACGAAGAAGGCTGCGTCCTTTGCT
>JAJPXG010000158.1:2049-4257 GCA_021205565.1 Lachnospiraceae bacterium
TCAGCCGGGCGCCTCATCCGGACCCAGACAGAACGGGGATGGAAGCAGAAATGCTTTCACAAGCCAGAATTCTTTTTCACAAAACGGACAGAACAGATCTGCATCTTATGGTGACAGAAATTCCAGACCGCAGTATCGCAGAGGCTTAAAGACCGGTGACAATCCGGATCTGATTTACGGCAGGGACTTTGATGGCCCCATCGTCAAAATGGAGGACATCCTCGGTGAGATGGGAGAGGTCATCATCCGCGGAAAGGTCATTGCCTTAGAGCAGCGAGAGATCCGCAATGAGCGTGTCATTATTTCCTTTGTCCTCACGGATTTTACGGACAGCATCACCGCCAAGCTGTTTGTACGTAAGGACCAGGTCGAGGAGCTGACAGCCAATCTGAAAAAGGGTGCCTTTCTGAAACTGAAGGGCATCACGGTATTGGACAGCTTTGATAAGGAGCTGACCATCGGCTCAGTATCCGGTATTAAAAAGTCATCAGATTTTACCGTAAGGAGAGAGGGTTTAAGTCCTGTCAAGCGCGTGGAGCTGCACTGCCATACAAAGATGAGCGATATGGACGGCGTCTCCGAGGTCGCTGATATCATCAAACGGGCGTACAGCTGGGGCCATAAGGCTATAGCAATCACCGACCACGGCGTCGTGCAGTCCTTCCCGACCGCGAACCATGTCTGGGAGGATTTGTGGAAGGCGGAGAAGGACCGCTGTAAGGAAGCCGGCATCGAGCCGGATAAGGATCATTTTTTCAAAGTCATTTATGGCTGCGAAGCTTACCTGGTGGATGATACCAATGACATCGCCATGGGACCGGATTTAAACGGGACACTGCGCGATAAGTATGTGGTGTTTGACATTGAGACAACCGGCTTTTCTCCGGTGCAGAACCGAATCATTGAAATCGGCGCGGTGAAGGTGGAGAACGGGGAGATTACAGACCGCTTTTCCGAGTTTGTGAACCCCAGGACACCCATTCCCTTTGAAATCACCAGGCTCACCAGCATTACGGACGATGGTCAGCGGCGCGGAGGATATTTCCGTGATTTTGCCGCGATTTCTTCAATTCTGCGAGGGCTGCAAGCTGGTGGCACACAACGCGCAGTTTGACACAAGCTTTATCCGTGAGAATTGCAAAAGAGAAGGCTATCCCTTTGCCTATACTTATCTGGACACCCTGACAATGTCCAGAGTCCTTCTGCCCGGACAGAGCAAGCACACACTGGATGCGGTTGCCAAAACGCTGAAGGTGGTCCTGGAGCATCATCACAGGGCAGTGGATGACGCGGAGTGTACAGCGCTTATTTTCTTAAAGATGATAGACATGTGTGAGGAAAGAGGCGCCATGACCCTGACGCAGGTGAATGCCATGGGGCATGCCAGCGTGGAGGCGATCGCCAAGCTTCCTTCCTATCATATTATTTTACTGGCGCAGAACGATGTGGGGCGCGTGAATCTGTATACAATGGTCAGTGAGTCCCATCTGAAATATTATAATCGTGTCCCCAAAATTCCCAGAAGCCTGATGAATGAGCTGCGGGAGGGGATTATCATCGGCAGCGCCTGCGAGGCCGGGGAGCTTTACCGTGCTCTGCTGGATGAAAAGAGCGACGAGGACATCGCCAATATTGTCGCGTTTTATGATTATCTGGAGATTCAGCCGATTGGCAATAATGCCTTCATGATTGAATCCGACAAAGTGCGCAATGTCAATTCCGTGGAGGACATTCAGAATTTAAATAAGCGCATTGTAGAGCTGGGCGAGCAGTTCCATAAGCCGGTGGTGGCAACCTGCGACGTGCATTTTCTGGATCCGGAGGATGAGGTTTACCGGCGTATTATTATGGCTGGAAAAGGCTTTGCGGACGCGGACAGCCAGGCGCCTCTGTATCTGCGCACGACAGAGGAGATGCTCAAAGAGTTTGATTACCTGCCTACGGAGAAGGCCAGAGAGATTGTCATTACGAATCCCAATCTGATTGCCGACCGGATTGAACATATTTCCCCGGTGCGGCCGGACAAGTGTCCGCCGGTGATTCCGGATTCTGACAAGACATTAACCGAGATCTGTTATAATAAAGCACATGAAATGTACGGGCAGGATCTGCCGGATATCGTGAAAAACCGCCTGGAGAAGGAGTTAAACTCCATCATCAAAAACGGCTTCGCGGTGATGTATATTATTGCGCAGAAGCTGGTGTGGA
>JAJPXG010000100.1 GCA_021205565.1 Lachnospiraceae bacterium
ATTTATGGTAAGCGGCATCGAGCGCCGGAATATAATAATAGTTTTTATAATTTGGATAGTAAAATTTCAGCTCGGTATCCAGAACCGGGACTAAAAGCATGAGCTTTGCGCCGTCGGCCAGGAGCGTAATGCCGTCATATTGAAGAGTCAGCGCGCGGGGAACCGGCAGCTGAGGCTTCAGCTCCATGGTCAGTTCACAGCTGAGCTCGCCTTTGTGGCTTTTGGTTTTGGTCATGGCTGCTTTCCGGATGACAGGCATATGGCGCAGGATGTCTCCGTATGCCAGCATCGGGAGAATGTAAAGAAGCCCTTTCATATCGTCCCGGTTGTGCTGCATCAGCAGATCCCGTACCGAATCATCGGGATTGACAATGTAGGCTTTGTAATATTGAATCAGCTCGCCGCCGTTGTAAGGATCCTTTCTGTGAAGTCCCATGAATTCCTCAACAGTACGCTGCCTGCAGTCTGTCAGACCGAGCTTGTCACGCCAGGGGCTGATCTGTCTGTAAAGATCAATGCTCAAAAGACTGTCTAACGGCAGGTCAATGTCATATTGCGCGGCTTTCTGCATGAGATAATTGATATCGAAACGCGTTCCGTTGAAGTGAATGAGCGTCGAAAAATGATATGTCAGTTGCGCCAGGCGCAGCAAAAGCTCCTTCTCCTCGGAAGCAGACTCAGCCATCAGCTGGTGCAGTCCCCATTTGCCGTCAGTGTAGTAAATCAGGCCGATCAGATACAGTTGTGTAGACGCTGGAGAAAAGCCGGTCGTTTCAATATCCAGAAACAAAATTTCTTCTACAGGAGCGAACTGCTCCAGCGGATAAGCGGGGGAAAACTGCTTAAGAGATTCTTCGGAAATATACATGATAGCCTCCTGATGCTGCAGATAAAGATAGAATACCATAGATTTCACCTAAAAGGTAGAGGAAGTTTGACAAAAAGTTTTGAATTGTGACCTTGAAAGGGTATTTTGTTTATGCTAGAATGGTGAGCGAAATGCTTATAATCATTTTTATTGTATAAAAGGAGACATAAAATGCCTGTATACTATCATTCTACCAGGGACGCTTCTGTGACAGTGACGGCCTCTCAGGCGATTTTAAAGGGTCTGTCAAAGGATGGAGGGCTGTTTGTCCCGGATCATATACCGACCCTTGACAAAAGCCTTACGGAGCTTTCCGCTTTTGACTACCGGGAAGTGGCTTATGAGGTGATGAAGCTTCTCCTTTCCGATTTTACGGAGGATGAGCTGAAATCCTGCATTGCGAGCGCTTATGATGAGAAATTCGATACAGAACAGATTGCGCCTTTGCATTATGCGGACGGGGCATATTTCCTGGAGCTTTTTCACGGCCGTACCATTGCCTTTAAGGATATGGCGCTCTCTATTCTTCCTTATCTGATGACAACAGCCGCAGCGAAAAATCACGTTCAGAATGAAATCGTCATCCTGACCGCGACATCCGGAGATACCGGTAAGGCTGCTCTGGCCGGTTTCGCAGATGTGCCGGGGACGAAGATCATTGTCTTTTATCCTAAAAACGGCGTTTCCGCCATTCAGGAAAAGCAGATGGTGACGCAGAAGGGAGATAATACATTCGTTGTCGGCATTCACGGCAATTTTGATGACGCGCAGACAGGCGTCAAGCAGATTTTTGCGGATGAAGCGCTTGCGGCCAGGCTGAACGCCTCCGGTTTTCAGTTTTCCAGCGCCAACTCCATCAACATCGGCCGTCTGGTTCCGCAGATTGTATATTATGTGTATGCCTACACGAGACTTCTTTCACAGGGGAAAATCAAAGCCGGGGAGGAGATAAACGTCGTGGTACCGACCGGCAACTTCGGCAATATCCTGGCGGCCTATTACGCAAAAGAAATGGGACTGCCGGTACACAAATTTATCTGTGCCTCCAATGATAATAAAGTGCTTTACGACTTCTTTGCCACTGGTACCTATGACAAAAACCGTGAGTTTATCCTGACTACTTCGCCCTCCATGGATATTCTGGTCAGCTCCAACTTAGAGCGCCTGATCTACAAAATAGCGGGAGAGGACGCTATGTGCAACGCCAGGCTGATGGAACAGCTCAATCAGGGAGGGGTCTATCAGATCACCGACACGATGCGCGATGGCTTAAAGGATTTTGTCGGAGGCAGCGCAAATGTCGCTCAGACAACGGAAACGATCAGTCATATTTACGAGAAGGATCACTATGTGATCGATCCACATACTGCGGTTGCTGCCTGTGTCAATGAGCAATATGTGCAGGATACCGGAGATGACCACGTGACAGTCATTGCCTCAACTGCCAGTCCTTATAAGTTTACACGCAGCGTTATGGAGGCAATCGACCCGGCACATGCAGGGGCGGAAGACTTTGCTCTTGCAGACCGCCTGTGCGAGCTGTCCGGTGTACCAATCCCGGCTGCGATCGAGGAGATCAGGACTGCCCCGGTCCTGCACGACACGGTATGTGAGAAGAGTGAGATGACGGACGTAATCCTTCGCTTCCTGCAGATAGACTAAAATCAGTATAGGTCTGGTATGACACTCTGATTGTAGAACAGGGCTTCGTGCGCTTTGTATAATATTGATAAATATTTCACGTTGCTTTTCACTAAAATTTACAGATTGTTTATTGATTTTTTTTTAACAACAGGTATAATTATTGATGGATTGAAAGGCTTTTCCTGATATCCTGACGGACGTGTAAGACCTGCTTTAGCGGGTAACTATAAATTTTTTAAAGAAAAGAGGAAATGTAAGATGGCTATTGATTTAACCAAGTATGGCATTACCGGAACCACCGAGGTCGTGTACAATCCTTCCTATGAGTTTCTGTTTGAGGAAGAGATGAAGCCGGAGCTTGAGGGATATGAGGTTGGACAGCTGACAGAGCTGGACGCTGTGAACGTTATGACCGGTATCTACACCGGCCGTTCTCCCAAGGACAAATACATTGTCATGGATGAGAATTCCAAGGACACCGTGTGGTGGACTACTCCCGAATATCCGAACGACAACCATCCGATGAGCGAGGATGTCTGGGCGACAGTCAAAGAGATCGCACAGAAAGAGCTCTGCAACAAGAGACTGTTCGTGGTCGACGCATTCTGCGGCGCCAACAAGGACACCCGTATGGCTGTTCGTTTTATCATGGAAGTGGCATGGCAGGCACATTTCATTAAGAATATGTTCATCCAGCCCACCGCTGAGGAGCAGGCGAATTTCGTTCCCGATTTCACCGTATACAATGCTTCCAAGGCCGTTGTTTCCAATTATAAGGAGCTGGGTCTGAATTCTGAGACCTGCGTAGCTTTCAATATCACCAGCCGTGAGCAGGTAATTCTGAACACCTGGTACGGCGGCGAGATGAAGAAGGGTATGTTCTCCATGATGAACTATTACCTTCCGTTAAAGGGCATCGCTTCCATGCACTGCTCCGCCAACACTGATATGAACGGTGAGAACACCGCAATTTTCTTCGGTCTGTCCGGCACCGGCAAGACCACCCTTTCTACCGATCCCAAGAGACTGCTGATCGGTGATGATGAGCATGGCTGGGATGACAACGGTGTGTTCAACTTCGAGGGCGGCTGCTATGCAAAGGTAATCAACCTGGATAAGGATTCCGAGCCTGACATCTACAACGCCATCAAGAGAAACGCTCTGCTGGAGAACGTGACCGTAGATGAGAACGGCAAGATCGATTTCACTGATAAGAGTGTGACCGAGAATACCCGTGTTTCTTATCCGATCAACCACATTGAGAATATTGTTCGTCCGATTTCCTCCGCTCCGGAAGCGAAGAATGTGATCTTCCTGTCTGCGGACGCTTTCGGCGTACTGCCTCCGGTTTCTATTCTGACACCTGAGCAGACCCAGTATTACTTCTTAAGCGGTTTCACCGCGAAATTAGCGGGTACTGAGCGCGGCATCACCGAGCCCACCCCAACTTTCTCCGCATGCTTTGGCCAGGCTTTCCTGGAGCTGCATCCGACCAAGTACGCTGAGGAACTGGTTAAGAAGATGGAGAAGAGCGGCGCGAAGGCTTATCTGGTCAACACCGGCTGGAACGGCACCG
>JAJPXG010000085.1:0-16382 GCA_021205565.1 Lachnospiraceae bacterium
CGCGGGAAGCGCCGTCGATTCTGGCCGCCTCATCTAAGGACTTCGGGATTGTGTCAAAGAAGCCCTTGCAGACATAATAGCCCATGCCGGAGCTGGCGACGCCCACCAGGATCAGGCCCGGAATAGCGCCCGCCTGCGTCAGGCCGAACTGCTTTAAGAGGAAATACAGGCAGATCATGGTCAGAAAGCCGGGGAACATGCCTAAAACCAGGCAGATCCGCATCCAGAGGGTTCTGCCCTTAAAACGCATGCGGGAAAGCGCGTAGCTCACCATCAGCACCATGCATGTCTGGCCGATCGCCACGAAGAACGCGATGATCACGGTGTTGGAATACCATTTCAAAAACTGGCTCTCACCGGAGAACAGCCAGGTGTAGCTGTCCAGGGAAAAGGTCTTGGGAAGCAGATAATCCACCATACCGCCGTATTCAAGTGTAAAGGAGCGGAAGCTCTGCAGCACAATTCCCACAAAGGGAAGGAGCCACACGACACTGATCAGAATCAGTACAATATAGGCAGCCACATGACCCGGTTTGATGTGGATCTTATTCATCTCAATGCCGGCTGCTTTGGCACTCTGTTTTGCTTTATTCGCCATTATTGGAAGCCCTCCTCATCTCTTACGGATGGCAGCATGCCATAAACTGCGAGTGATATCACTGCCGTCACAACGAACACCATAATACCGATGACAGCCGCCATGCAGTAGTTGGTATCATTGACCGTCATCTTGTACAGCCAGGTGATCAGCAGGTCTGTGGTGCCGGCGCCGCCTGACATGGACATCGTGGTGGGGCCGCCGCCGCTGAGCAGGTAGATGATATTGAAGTTATTCAGGTTGCCGGTGAAGCTGGTCAGCAGATACGGACCGGTCACGAACAGCATGTAGGGCAATGTAATCTTTCTGAACATCTGGAAGGCGTTCGCGCCGTCGATTCTGGCGCTCTCGTACAGATCTTCCGGAATGTTCATCAGAATACCGGTACTGATCAGCATCTGATACGGAATACCTACCCAGCAGTTTAAGACGATAATGGTCACCTTCGCCCAGGTAGGATTGGTCCAGAAGGGCAATGCCTGCGAGATCACACCCCATTTAAGCAGATAGGAATTCACCAGACCATCCGCCGCGAACAGCTTCGATACATACAGAAGGGAAATAAACTGCGGGATCGCGATGGTCATGACCAGGATGGTTCTCCACAGCTTCTTGAATTTGATGCCCTTCATGTTGATCAGGATGGCTACCGCAACACCAAGGAAGTAATTTAAGAAAGTAGCAAAAAACGCCCAGACAATCGTCCAGCCTAAGACCTTCGCGAAGGTCGCGCCAAAGCCGTCTCCGCCAAAGGAAAACAGACTTAAGAAGTTGGACAGCCCTACCCATGTGAAAAGCTTGGACGGCGCCTGATGACTGAAGTTATAGTTGGTAAATGCCACGCAGATCATGAAAATGATCGGCAGAATCATAAACAGGAAAATGCCCAGCGTAGGCAGGGACAGCAGGGTATAATTAAACTTGCTGTCAATGAGCTGATGCAGATCCTGACGGACAGTCGGAACCTCTTTGCCCGCCTTTGCCGCCAGCTCTTCTCTGCGGTTCTCACTGATATTCATGCGCCATAAAGCAATCAGCAGAATCGTGAAAAGTATGCTCAGAAGACCCCATAACAGGATCAGGAAGCTGTTGTCCCCATAGACGGTGACGAAGGTCGTGGGATCCATATGGGTCTCCACGGTGCCCAGTGTACCAAACTTGGCCAGATAAGACGCGCCGAAGGCAACCATGTACCATATGTACAGAAGCTCCAGCGCCAGAAAGGCAATCCCTCTCAGATAATACTTTCTCAAAAGCGGACCGAAGCCGAAAATGATAAAGGACACCTTCGTTTTCCAGTCGCCTTCCTTAAACGTTACGCCAATCTCTCGGATATTGGCGCCGATCGCCTGAAAAAATGCCGCAACTTTTTTCATAGTACCCCCAATTCTTTGACGCCTCAGAGTATGTGTCCTCAGGAAACGGGCTTACCCATTGTCCGGGGCCGGAGATTTTTCCATACCAGAGGCACCGTAAAGAGAATGACAGGGGAGAGATGCTGTCCCTCCCCTGTAAAAAACATATCTGTTTCAGATACTCTCTTACTGCGCGTAAGAAATGCACTTGGCCTCGAAATCCTCCAGGGTAGCCATCAGATCATCATCAGATGTATCCGGGGTAATGTTGCCGGAGATGATGTCGTCGCCAAGAGCGGTCGCTAAGGTCCAGTAATCATCCGGATACTGTCCCTGACCGATGCTGTAGTTGGACTGCTCTGCCAAAGCGCTCAGCGCCACGTCAGCCTGTACAGCTTCGTCTTCCTGAGCAGACAGGTTAGAGGGACCCCAGCCTACGGCGTTGAATCTCTCAAGCTGGCACTCCTCGCTGGTCAGATACTGCGCCAGTTCCAGGCAGGCCTTTAACTTGGCGGCGTCTGTCTGAGGCTTCACGCCCAGAAGCTTGTAACCGCTGAAGGAGCTCAGCTGATAAGTCTCGCCGTCGGAGCCTGTAAAGCTCGGAAGTGCCGCTGCCGCGTAATTATCGCCAAACAGCTCCTTCGCCGCGTCGGAATCCCAGGTGCCGTCCACGATTGCGCCCACGTTGGTTGCGCTGCTCAAAGAGGAGCCGTTCTGGAATGCGGAGGAGGACTCAAGCTCGATGATCTCCTTTAAGGCGACAAGGCCCGCATCGGATGCGTAATCGATATCGCAGGAAGCGAAGGTACCGTCGTCATTGGTCTCATAAGTAAGGGTGCAGCCGGTGCCGAAGAAGAACGCTACCTGATACCAGCCGGAATTGATCTCAAAGTAGAAATTCTTGCCCGCCGCCTCGCAGTCCGCAACGATCTGCTCTAAGGAAGTGGGATCTGTCACAACACTGCTGTCATAGTACAGGAAATAGCCGTTGTCCGCACTCATCGGGAACGCATACAGGGTGGAACCGAAGGTTGCCGCCGCTACAGAGCCTGCGCCGTTCTCCTCCTCGATGGTGGTGTCATAGCCGGTACCGGTCAGCTGCTGTACAGCGCCTGCCGAAACCAGACGGGCCAGCTGATCCTGTGCGAAGCCATAGATATCTGCGCCGCCCTCTACGTCGGTAATCATATTGGAGGCTGCGTCGCCCTCGCCTACTGACTCCACTACGATGGTATACTCATAGCCATTCTCAGCCATGAACTCTTCCGCCATGGTCTGGGTCAGGCTGGTAACCGCGTCCGCCACCCAGATGGTGATGGTCTCGCCTGCGCCAACAGATTCGGTGCTGGCTTCCTCAGAAGAGCTGCTCTCGCTTGAGCTTGCGCTCTCACTGGAACTGCTGCTGGATGTGCTGCTGGAAGAACTGGAGCTTCCACAGGCACTGAACATGGAAACAGTCATTGTCCCGGCAAGCAGTACCGCTAACAATTTCTTTTTCATTTTCTTCTCTCCTTTACCAAAAATTTCACAATCCTCCGGTTATCCGACACCCGACGTCTTGTGAATATTTTGACGAATCATTTCGTCTAAGCTATTCTAGCATTGCTTTTTCTGCCTGTCAATTCCATTTTATGTAAAACTCACAAAAAATTCCAAAAAAAAAAGCTTTTTGTGCAATCTCACAACATATTGCAGAGATTTTGCTGTATCTGTGGAGATTCTGTGTCTCTGAAATTCCATGTTCAAGAAAAGAGGCGTCCGCCGGCTTTTATGACCGGTGAGCGCCTCTTTCATGTATTCTGCGGTGTTTTCTTATTCTTACAGCCGGCAGCTATGACTCACAGCTCCCTGCTGTTTATTTTTACTGCCTGAGGATTCTCTATCTCAGCACACAGATGGACTGTCCCGGCAAGGTAACCGTACTATCGGTAAGTGAAATCTCCTCCTCGCCCACCGTCAGGCAGTTTTTAAGCTCCATACCTTCCAGCGCGGTGTCGGTCAGGTCAACAGTCACCGACTCCGTATCCGTATTATAGAGAATAGCAATAGTGCTCTCTTCCCACGTTTTTAAGATGGCCGCGGTATCGCCCTCCGTCAGCTCTTCCACAATGGTGATATCGCCGCGGGCAATCTCCGGATTCTGATTGCGCATCAGCAGCGCTTCCTTATAATAAGAAAGGATGGATGTCTCGTCCGCAAGCTGCTCATCCACCGCCGCGAAGGAGGATGTGATGCCCTGCTCCATATTTTCCGGACCCGCAGTCATCCCGGCGGTGTCCGTGTCGGACCAGTACATGGGGATGCGCTTGTTTTCATCGGACTGGCCCTTGCTTTTTAAGCCGATCTCCTCGCCGTAGTAGACGAAGGGACTGCCGTTCATGGTCATTAAGAGGCCGCAGGCCATTTTCATATTGCTCTCGTTATTCTGCAGGTTATTGGCCACCCGCACCTGATCATGATTGGTCAGGAAAGGCGCGTCAATATAATCCGCGTACACCGCCGAGTAGGTCTGCTGATCCGTCAGCATAGTCGTCACAAATTTCTCCGCGGTGGCCGTACCCATGGCCGTCTTTTCAGTCACGCCGTCCACGCTGGAATTGGGGAAGTTAAAGAAGCTGGGCGTCTCGCTTGCATAATAGGCTTCGATAGTAGAGCTGCCCGCCCACACCTCGCTGACCATGTAAAAGTCCGGATTGGTCTCGCAGCAATAGGTATAAAGCCAGTTCAGAATGCTCCTGTTCAGCTCGCCGTCCGTCTCGTCAAAGTGCATGGCGGCATCCATGCGGAAGCCGTCCACGCCGAGGTTCAGCCAGAAGTCTGCGACGCTCTCCAGCTCCGCCTTCAGGGCCTCGCACTCCAGATTCAAGTCCGGCATCTCTGAGGAAAATTCTCCCTCGTAATACCACGCCGCGCCCTCTGTCGCGCCGGGAATCTCATACCAGACGCCGCTCTCCTGTGTTCTGGAAAAATGATAATACTCCACATACGGACAGACGGTCACATCCGGTTCCTCGTCCGCACCTAAAGAAGCCAGGTATTCACAGGCCGTGGTGAACCACTCATGCTGTGAGGAGGAATGATTGATCACCATGTCAATAATCAGGCGGATGCCGCGACTGTGGCATTCCTCTACCAGATTCTCAAAATCCTCCAGCGTGCCGTAAACCGGATCAATGTCATAATAATCCGTCACGTCATATTTGTGATAGGAGGGCGAGGGCATGATGGGCATGAGCCAGATGCCGTTAAAGCCCATGTCCGCGATATAGTCCAGCTTCTCGGTGACGCCGTTTAAGTCGCCGATGCCGTCGCCATCGCTGTCATAATAGGAATAGACGAAGATTTCGTAATAATTGCGGTAGTTGTCATCGATGATATTTAACTCCACCGCGGTTTCGCCGCTGTCGGCTTCCTGTGAAGCACTGTCAGACGCGCCCGCGCAGCCGGTAAAGAGCGCAGCGATCAGCGCGAGCGCCAGACAGAAGCTGAATATCCGCCGTTTTATTGATGTCTCCGCCGTTTTTGTTCCCTCTTTTCTGTTCTGTTGTGTCGTCATACAAATACTCCTCCTCTGCTGTCACGAGCTGTGTTGATGATCGCCATCCGCCCTGATCTGCTGCTGTCTGATCCTTTACAAACTATTTTACAGACTGTTTTTTTCAAGTAATTCGCAGACTCTTAAAATTTCCCCCACGCTCCAGGCCTGGGCAAAGCAACCCCTGGATTCGGTCGGATGCAGGCCGTCGTAAATTTCAGGCAGCTGCCCCACGCAGCCCTCCTTAAGAGCTGCCGTTATCCCATCCAGCTGCTTTCGCACAAAGGCCTTTGCCTGCCCGCTGTAATGATTCACCTTTAAATACGCCAGATAATAAGCCCCCAGTGGAAAGACCCAGACTGTTCCCTGATGATAAGCCATGTCTCTCTCGAACACAGGCCCGCCGTAGACTGAATGAAAATCCGCATCCTCCGGATCAAGCGTTCTTAAGCCGAGCGGAGTATACAGTTTGCGAGACACCGTATCCACGACCATTTTTTCCTTCTCTTCCGGTAAAACAGAAAAAGGAAGGGAAACCGCCCAGATCTGATTGCAACGAATCTGCGTATCACACCGCGGCTGCTGAAGATATTCGGAACCGCCCGGGTAATCTCCTGACGCTGAAATACCTTTCTCTGAAATGTCCGTCCCTGAAATAACATCTTTCAGGCAGCCCGCCTCCGCGTTCCAGAATTTTTGCCCGAAGCTTTCTTTTGCCCGTTCTGCCATGGCATGAAAATCCAGGTTCGTCTGATTTGATACGGATATTGCGGGCAAATTCTCACCGGCTGTTACAGGCTCTTTTCCCGCACAGGCAACGCAGGCTGCAGTCCCGATGCCGGATTTTTGAAAATACTCCATGATTTTCAGGACATTATACCAGTAAGCGTTAATCTCCACCGGCTTTCCGTGCCGCGGCGTCGGCAGAATATCGCCCACCCGTACATCCATCCAGGTCACCTGCTCCAGGCCGCCGCCCGCGCAGATCAGGCCGTCCTCGTCCATGTGGATATGGTAATCCGTTCCGTTTGCATAGTAAAATACGATTTCAGACATCACGGGCCAGACTTTCCCAACATAAGCGGCGTCCTTAGTCCTGCGATAGTATTCATAAACCGTGATGATAAATAAAAGCGCGGCGTCCGCCGTATTATACATGGGTTCCTTTTTCCCTTCCGGGAAAAGGTTCGGCATCAGACCCTTTTTACAATGCCGCGCAAATGTGTCCAGAATATTGCGCGCCAGATCATAACGACCGGTGGACAGGCACAGTCCCGGCAGAGAAATCATGGTATCCCGCCCCCAGTCCTCAAAGAACGGAAAGCCTGCCAGGATCGTCTCCCTGTCCGTGGAAGCTCTATAAGAAATAAAGCTGTCCGCGGCGTATGTCAGCGCCTGCGAAAGAGGAGATTTCAGGCCGGAGGCATCCAGCAAAGTCTGATAGCGTGCCTCCATTCCCCGCTCAATACAGGCAAATTTTTCTGTCAGGGCGGCAGCTTCTGAGAAATAATCATCCAGCGGCTCCGTACTGTACAGAATCACTCCGCAAAAACTCTGTCCGGGGCCCGCCGTAAATCTCACGCAATGATTCATCGCGCAGGCGCCCCTTTTTGGTCTGCCGTCCCTTGCGTCATACGCGTAATAAAAGTCATCGCGATATTCTGCCGGAAATGTTAAAACAGTTCCGTTTGTCTGTATGTGCAGACTCCGGTGATTGGAAATAACGGTAAAAGAAGTGACATGAACTTTGTCTGTTTCCTCAACTCCATCCGGCTCTGACATTTCAAATTCCTGTGTCCTGGGCAGAAAATGCCCCTTGGGCACAAACTGCAGGGCGGGCGTAACCTGTAAAACCGCTTCCTTTCCGGAGCGATTGCTGATTTCATATCTGACGCCAACCAGGTTCCTGCCATGCGCCGTCACAACCGTTTTTTCCACCAGAACCCCGCCGCAGACATAGGACCAGGACGGATAAATCTCATACGAAAAGGCGGTCTGATACAGATAACCATCCTCGTTATCTTCCTTATGTACATACTGCTGTGATGACAGATAAACTTCTCTTCCGTTTGCGGACAGCTCCTCCGTCAGGTGGTGCACCATGTTGTACCTGTGATTGGGCGCCTCCTTTTTTTCACAGCTCATCAGCAGAGCGTGGTCATTGCGCGCACTGGAGCCGATCATGGTCATGGACGAAAAGCCTCCCAGACCGTTCGTCATCAGATAACAGCTTTCCTCTCCCCGCGCAAGTGACATAAAATCATGATTTCCGTATAAAAAACGCATGATTCCCCCTCTCCCGTTTACGAATAAAATGATATTTCTGAAGTCATTTTAAAGGAAAATGTACGGCAGCGCAACCGGGAAAATCTCATTTTTTTAATCACAGTTGACTTTTCCGCATCATTTCAGTAGATTATCGTGTAGAAGAAATGAAAAATGAATCCCCGAAAGGAATAATCGCCCCATGTATCAGAACTATATTTTCGACCTCTACGGCACACTGGTTGACATTCACACAAACGAACAGAAACGGTATCTCTGGGAAAAAATGGCCCTGTACATGCGCCTGCAGGGGGCTGATTACACGGCCGGCGAGCTGAGAAAGGCATACCATGCGCAGATTGCGGCTCAAAGGGCGGAAAATCTGACCGCGGCACAGGCAGCTTTGATTTCTCATAATCGCCGCAAAAACAAAGTGGAAGAAAGCACGGCAGAAAATATTCTCTCAGAAGAAATCGAGGTCTCCTTTGAGAAGCTGATTCCCGCCCTGTATCAGGCAAAGGGTGTAGAGATCTCCCTGCAACAGGCGGCAGACTGGGCCATCGCCTTCCGCACTCTCTCCCTGGAGCATTTGTCTTTGTATGAGGGTGCTGCCGACCTGCTCAAGAAGCTGCGTGAGCATGGCAAAAAGGTTTTCCTGCTCTCCAACGCACAGCGGCTCTTTACGGAACCGGAGATGCGCGCGCTTGGCATTTATGACTGTTTTGACGCGGTCTGTTATTCCTCGGATATCGGCTTTGTGAAACCGTCCGCGCATTTTTATCAGAAGCTTTTGCGAACGCAGGGGCTTAATCCGCAGGATTCCGTTATGGTCGGAAACGACGACAGGGCCGACGCCTGGGGTGCCCACGACAACGGCCTTGACAGTATTTACATATATACGAGGCAGTCTCCGAAAGCGGCCGGTCCGCTCCCGGTCAACTGCCGCACTATCTGTGATATCTCAGAGGTTTACAATGATTAAGGACCGAAGCAGCACAAAAGGTGTGAAATGAAGAGGGCTGATCATTTTTCCGGCAGTCCCGCATTTCTCAGCCCTGCCAGGGCATGACCCGGCTCTCCACCGGCCGTCCCGTTTGAATGGCCTCCTCCAAAAGGATTGCCATGTAGCAGTCCTGCAGCGCCTCCCGCAGAGGATAATCCGCTTCTTTTAAACCCGCTGCGCAGGCAGCTGTGTCCGCCATCACTAAAGCGATGGCCGTCTCATCCTCCGACAGGCCGCAGAGACCAAAGGGCGGTGTATAAACCGTCTCACCGCGAAAGGAAATCCCCGTCACCTCAGCAAACTCTCTCAGGTTCGGATTTTCAGACGCGGTGCGCACCCTGCGGCTCTCCGCTTTAAGAACCGCCTCAGCAGGCAGATTCTCCGCATCCAGATAATAAAACGTCTGATCCTTCAGCTCGCCGCGGCAGCCCCGGATATTGACATAATTGTGGCGGATCGGCGAGCGGTACTGCTCGGAATCAAAGTCAAAAAGCGCGGCCTTTCCAGCCTGAAGGGCAATCACCGCGGCAGTGCGCTTTTTCATCCCGATGCGGCCGTCCGTGAAGCGCTCATAGCGCGAAAGCGTCTCCGTCGTCGGAAAGGTAAACTCCTGCGCGGACACGCAAAAACCTGTCATGCCTTCGCGCAGAAACGCGCGGATCAGGCTCGCGCCGTGATACCCGTGCGCCAACGACACGACCGCGCTGTCCGGCTCCCCGATCAGATTGCTGTCCAGCACCTTTGCCATCGCCTGGTAAAGCGGATAGCGGGTATATTGCTCCGCGCTTAAAATCACCGCGCCCTTTAAATGCGCCTCCCATAGTTTGCACATGTTCTCCTGATCCAGCGCCGCCGGCGTCTCGCAAAGCACCGGGAAGCCGTATGAGGCCCACTCAAGCGTCACCTCTGCAATGGAGTTCTTACTGACCGCGACTACCACAAAATCCGGTCTCATCCGCCTGCACTCCTCTTTGGATATTGTCGTATAAATTCCCTGCGCCGCATGGACTGCATCTGCCTTCTCCTGCGTCCGGCAGAGCATGGCGCATAACTCAAACCTCTCCGGCAGCGCCGCCGCGATGCGCGCATAGTACATGGCACGCCAGCCGCTGCCGATAATGATAAAGCGTGATTTTGATTTTTCCATCCTTTTACTGGTCTCCCTTCGTTAAATCACTCTGTTTCCTGTTATCCTGTATCATACCATAGAAATCATAAAAAAGATGGACGACTTCATTCTTTTTTCAGGGTAACTGTGATATAATGAGCGCAAGCGAGAAGGGCGTGCTCGCACGTCCGGCGGCGCTAGACGTCCGGGGGACGTCTGCTCAGCGCAGACCGAAACGAAGTGAAGACGGCGAATTGGATCATGAGCGTCTTTTGCTCATGATAAAATGACACCAGAAAAGAGAAAAAGGAGGTCTCATATGATGAAGAAAGCAATTGCGCTGCTCTGCGCCATAGCTCTGGCTTTCGACCTGGTTGCCTGCGGCAGCGCATCTTCAACCACAGAATCAGAAGATACTGCGGCAGAGGAAAACGTAATTGAAAAGACACAATCGGAGGACACCGATACTGCCGGCACGGAAACGCAGGCCGCCGTAGTGTCCGACAAGGAATATATCGAAACCACTCTGAATCTGGCCAACAACACGGACTACACCTGGAGCTACAATTCCTCCGCGGACGCGTGGGTCATGTCCATCGTTTCCGCCGTGGCCTATCCGGAGATCGAGGATGAGGAAGGCGTCTCCGTCTGCGTACCCGGCCCTTATGTCACCGGTATCGACACCGACAGTGACGGAACCGCAGATGTGACATCTGCAAATTATACCGACGCAGTCAACGGCTGTCTGGTAATCGACTACAGCGTCGAAATCACCAGCACAAACGGCCAGGTGTATACCGCCTCGACCGCGCCTGTGATTCTCAATACCGGAGCGGCAGGCTACTCCTCCTCCACCAACACGCAGGCGGCAACCACTTACGCCTCCGAAGGTTATATCAACGTTGCCTGCGGCAACCGCGGCAAACAGGACACCGCCACGGATGCGGACGGCAGCACCTATTACACCGGCGACGCGCCCTCCTGCCTGGCTGACCAGAAGGCCGCTGCCCGCTTTGTGAAATATAACATCCTGCTGGGCAACCTTCCCGGCAGCGTGGATTATTTTGTCTCCACCGGCGGTTCCGGCGGCGGCGCGCACGCGGTCATGTTTGCGGCCACCTCCAACAATTCCGATTTCTACCCCTATCAGGAGGAAGTGGGAGCAGTCGGCTGCTATCTGAATGACGACGGCACCTACACCACCACGGTCACCATCGACGGCGAGGAAGTCGCCCTGTCCGACGGCGCCTGGGGCTGCATCGCCTACAGTGCCATTACTTCCCTTTATGAGGCGGATATGGCGCTGGCCTTCGAATATTATATGGATGTCGACTATGAATTCGGCTCCGATTTCCAGGCACAGCTGGCGGAGTATCTCTCCGAAGCATATATGGAATATATCAATGCGCAGAACCTGACCGTGGAGGAAGCTGCCGTTGGCTTTGACCTGGACGGGGACGGTGCGTTGAACAGCACCATTGCTCTGACCATTGAATATGATGAGACTCTGTACGCCGACACGAATGGCTACGGCGGCACTTATCTCGACCTGTATCTGGCGGAATTTATTTCCAACCTGCAGTGGTATCTGGATAATCTGGACTATGCGAGCGGCTGGACCTGGTTTGACGAGGACGGAAACGCCCTGTCTGACGAGGAAGTGGCCGCCATGACAACTGAAGAGAAAGCGGCTGCCTTTCTTGAAGGCCGCTACACGACCTCAAGCCAAAGCGCCGGCGGCATGGGCGGTATGGGCGGCACAGAAATGCTGCCCAGCGGCATGAACGGCGCCGCGGACTTTACCGGCGGCAGAGGAGACCGGTCTGACACAGAATTTTCCGGCAAAGACAACATCGCCACCGGTCTGCCTGGCGATACGACCTCCGGCAATATGACCGGCGGCACTCTGCCGGACGGTTCTTCCATCGGTACAGACAGCACGAGCAGCCTGCCCGGCGGCGCTGCGGCCACTACAGGTGATCTCCCTGATAACACCACTTCCTCAATTACCAACGAGAACGTGGACACAAGCGGCGACACCATGGACGTAGGCACCCCCGATGCCGGTACGACCCAGGCCGCAGGCAGCTCCATCGATTCCAACAACTACTCCAGCTATGAGGAAATGGTGGAGGCCTACGCCGCCGACATCGCGGAAATCGAAGCCGGGGATGAATACGGCAACAGCCTTGTCCACCTTTACAATCCGTTGAACTATATCGGTGATGAGGATACCGAGAGCGCTGCCTGGGCGCGCATCCTCATGGGAGCTTCTGAGGGCGACATGTCCATGTTCACCTCCTTAAATCTCCAGATTGCCTGGCTGAATGCGGGTACAGACTGTGAAAAACACTGGCAGTGGCACGGCAGACATGTCCCCTCCGAGATTTTCAGCAGCTCCTTCGCACTGTATGTCGACCAGATGTATGCCGAGTATGCGGGCGGCGTGGCAGTCGAGGCGGCCGAAGCACAGACGCAGACTTCCAACGGGACTTCCACATCGGCCTCCGGCACTGACTTAAGCACATGGGTGGACTACTCCGACATCACAAACGTTTCCTTCTCCTTAGCGGACGCGGTCTCCTACCGCACGGCCGGCGCCAGCAAGGCCATGCCCGGCTTCGATGTCATCGACTACGGTCAGGAGGACTATGTCTTCGGCAGCAGCACAAAGGACGCGCGCCACTGGAATTCCTTCCTGTTAGAGATCTTTGAGGAGCACGCGGATACCCTGTCCGCCCTCTTCAACGCAGGGTAAGCAATCCTTTCATAACGCTTTCATCTTCTCTTTGAAAAAAGCAGAACCTTCCACATGGTCGGCTCTGCTTTTTTATTATCATGCTTCCTGAGTATCTCATGAGACCTGAACGACAATTTTTCATCCCGCATATTTCTGCAATATCATTTTATACCTGCGATACACCAGATACACCCCAACAGTACATTCAAAAGCCAAAATCACAAGCCCGACCGCCATATGGATCAAAGCTCCTGCCCCGGCCATCAGAAAGGCCAGCGCGCATTTCCGGTAAACGGCTGCCATTTCCCCGTTGTAGCCCTGAATGTCCTGCAGTTCCTTCTTCAGCTTCCCCTCGCTGCCGCTCCAGAAAGTGATCGGGGTGATCGCGTTGTTCCGGTTATACACCGAAATAATCAGGAACGGAACCGCACACAGCAGGCAGCACACAAACATTACGATTTTCGCAGCCATCTTTTTCTCCCCTTCTGTATTTCACTGCTTCATAATATCATGGACTTTTGAATATTACCATATCGGAATATTTAAGATTTTCTTAAGCTTCCATCTGAAAACTGCCATGTTAATCCTCCTGTCACAGGTCCTACAAAATATTCTTGTTTTTTCACAAAACAAATCCCGTCAATTTTGTAAAATATGTGGATTGCATTTCCCGGCTGTCCGAAATATAATATCCAGGTTTCGAAGCATTTCAGAAAAGAGGGGATTATTATGAAAAGAATAAATCTTATTGTTATCTGCTGCATTCTTTCGCTTTCCCTGTCGGCATGCGGAAATTCTGATCCGGCAGTTTCAAATACTGAAACGATAACGCAGAATACCGATTTGGAAGTTCAAAATACTGCGGAAGCGGAAAGCAGCGTCCAGGAAAAGGCGGAACAGGAATTTTCCAATATTGAAATTGAATGTAAAACCGGAACGATCAACATCTGCTCCGGGGAAGCATTCTCTTTCACTGATAAAAGTGGAAAAGCTGTTGAATATTCTGTTCTGGATGACACTCTGTGCATCGCAGATCAGGGCGCTGACGAACTGATTCTGATCCTTCCGGATGACTATTCTTATGATACAGTCACGCTTTCTGTCGACAAAGGCCACGTCTATTCGGACTATTCTTTCAATGTAAAACAGTTCAACCTGGATCTGGATGACGGAGAAGTCAGCCTGGAGCAAATTCAGGTTTCTGAGAACTGTCTTACCCAGGTAAAACGCGGCTCGGCTTTTCTCAACGGAACATTTACGGGAACGGTAGACGCTGCATGCAGAGAGGGACACCTGCAAATTCAGACGCCCGGCAAACAGACCGACTTCAACTACAGTCTGAAAGTGACCGCCGGCAATCTGCAGGTAGGTGAGGACGGCTACCACGGAGCAGCCGACAAAACGATTGATAACGGCGCTGCGAATACCATGAGCCTTTCCTGTACTTACGGTGACATTGCTGTCATATTTGAAGCGTAGGAAAACAAATAATCAGAGCTTCAATAAAATCAATCTCAACGAAATAAGCACAAAATTTAAAAGAGTCGGGTAACCGGCTCTTTTTTGATTTCCATATTTTACCGCAATTTTACACCTTGCCGGTTTCGGATTTTACATGGAAAGCCTGATGATAAAAAGAGAAAATATTTTATTTTTTGGAGGCTTATGAAGGATTTATTAAAGAAAAAAGGCTTTATCTGTGACATGGACGGCGTGATCTATCACGGGAACCGGCTGCTGCCGGGAGTGACGGAATTTCTGGAATGGCTGAAGGAAAACCACAAGGAATATCTGTTTTTGACCAATTCCGGACAGTATACGCCGAGAGAACTGCAGCAGAAGCTGGGGCGCATGGGACTGGATGTGGACGAGTCCCACTTTTATACCAGTGCGCTGGCGACCGCGCATTTTCTAAACAGTCAGGCGCCGGGATGCAGCGCCTACGTAATGGGAGAACACGGTATTTTAAACGCGCTTTACGACGCGGGCATCACCTACAATGCCGTCAACCCGGACTATGTGGTGGTGGGCGAGCCATCCGGCTATAGTCTGGACATGATTACAAGAGCCATCCGCCTGGTGCAAAACGGCGCCAAGCTGATCGGCACCAACTACGACCTGACCGGCCCGACCGAGACGGGAATTGCTCCGGCCTGCCGCGCCCTGCTTGCGCCTATCGAGCTGGCCACCGGAAAACAGGCCTACTATATGGGCAAGCCCAACCCGCTGATGATGCGGACAGGCTTAAAGCTGCTGGGCGTTCACTCGGAGGAATCAGTCATCATCGGCGACCGTATGGACACGGATATCGTGGCGGGCATCGAATCCGGCCTGGATACGGTGCTGGTGCTCTCCGGCGTCACCTCGCGGGAGGAGTATCTGAATTTTCCTTACCGGCCGAGGCTGATTCTGGATGGTGTGGGAGATATTCCGGAGGCAGCCAGGCACATGGACGAGTCAGCCTGACCGGAATGCCTGATCTGTCACCCTTCATTGCGACAATCATTTCAATAAAACAATCAGAAACAAAATTCCACAGAAAACAGAGAAAGGAAAAACAAATGAGGAGGAAAAAACATTTTTGGCTTTTATGTCTGGGAAGCCTTTTTACCGCCGCCTTACTCCTTGGCGGCTGCAGCGCCGGCAGCACCACACCGGCCCCTGTCGACGGGCTTGACACCCTCGGCGCCGTGCAGGTGATTTCCAGGGAGGACGGCTCCGGAACCAGAAGCGCTTTCGCCGGGCTGGTCGGCTTTGATACAAGCACAGACGGCACAAAGGAGGATGATACAACAGATGATGCCATCATCATGGACAGTACGGAGGCCGTGATTGCAGCCGTTGCGGATCATTCCGCGGCCATCGGCTATATTTCCATGGGCGCAGCAACCAATTCCGCGGATATCA
This sequence comes from Lachnospiraceae bacterium, assembly GCA_021205565.1. Classification (GTDB taxonomy): domain Bacteria; phylum Bacillota; class Clostridia; order Lachnospirales; family Lachnospiraceae; genus RGIG6307. The sequence goes on from JAJPXG010000085.1 coordinate 15,512, forward strand.
AAATCCTCGCTGTGGACGGTATTGAAGCCACCACGGAGAACGTCCAGGATAATTCCTATTCCTTAAGCCGGCCGTTCAGCCTGGCCTGGTCCGGTAAATTAAATGATCTGGAACAGGATTTCCTGACCTACGTGCTGGGCAGCGGGCAGGCAATTGTGGGACAGTCCTATGTGGCCGTCAATAGCAGCTCCACTTTCCTGTCAGGGCAGTATGAGGGCACCATCACCATCCACGGATCCACTTCGGCGGCGCCGCTTTTAGCTGAACTGGCTGAGGCCTACATGGAGATCAACCCTCATGCGATAATCGAGGTGACCGCCTCCGATTCCACTACCGGCCTGAATGACGCCATGCAGGGAGCCTGTGATTTCGCCATGTCCTCCAGGGCGCTGAAGGATTACGAGCAGGAACTGCTGGACTACGAAGTGATCGCGCAGGATGGAATCGCCGTGATCGTCAACAGCTTAAATCCTCTGACGGATATCACCACAGAAGAGCTGAATGACATTTTCACCGGCAGCATCAATGACTGGGCCGCCATCAATACAGACAGAGAGGGGTAAATCAATGAACAGTACACAGGAAATTATTTTCGGCCTGCTGGGCGGGCTTGCCATCTTTATTTACGGCATGAATCTGATGAGCGAATGCCTGCAGAAGGCCGCCGGGGAAAAAATGAAACAAATTCTGGGGCTTCTGACCAGAAACAGAATCATGGGTGTGCTGGCCGGCGCGCTTGTCACCGCGGTGCTGCAGAGCTCCAGTGCCACCACCGTCATGGCCATCGGCTTTGTCAGCGCGGGGCTGATGAGCCTGCCGCAGGCCATCTCCATCATTTTCGGCGCCAACATCGGCACCACCATCACCGCGC
>JAJPXG010000085.1:16482-24436 GCA_021205565.1 Lachnospiraceae bacterium
AACATCGGCACCACCATCACCGCGCTCTTAGCCTCCGTGGGCCAGTCGCGCGACGCGAAGCGAACCGCTGTCGCCCACAGTATTTTCAATATCTCCGGCGCTCTGATTTTCATCTGGTTTGTGAAGCCCTACGCGGCGCTGATTCAGATGATTTCCCCGAGCGGTGCTGAAATCGACGTCATTTCCAGACAGATTGCCAATGCACACACGGTCTTTAATATCACCATGACCCTGATCTGGATCGGCCTGCTGGGCGTGATGGTGAAAATTGTCACAAAACTCATTCCGGACGGAGCCGAGACACAGCTTGACCTCGCGAAGCCCCGCTATCTGGATAAAAATGTCTTAAACCAGCCCGCCGCGGCCCTCAGACTGGTGGCGCAGGAGGTGTTAAACTGCAGCCGGATGGTGCAGGATATGCTGACCCGCGTCAGAGGAGCGGTTCTTCCGGGTGATGCACAGACGCTTTCAGAAATCAGGGACCACGGCGACGCACTCAACTCCCTTCATATTGAGATCGACGAGTATCTGGCGGAGCTTTTTTTCTCCGGTGTCCTCACCGAACAGCAGGCCACGCAGACGGCACGCCTGATGTACGTTTTAAGCGATATCGAGCGCATGGGCGACCTCTCCGTGGAAATGGCGGACGCGCTTTTGGAGCGGGGTGACAAAAAGCACACCTATTCCCAGGAAGCCCTGGTCGAGCTGACGCAGAGCCTTACCAGCATTGAAAAAATGTACAGCAACGCTTTAACCGCACTGTCAGCGGGAGATACTGTCGCCCTGGATGAGCTGCTGCGTCACAAGGATCAGGTGCTGGACTTAGACATCGAGATGCGCAAGAGCCATATGCAGCGTGTCAACAAGGGACTGTGCGACAAAAAGATGTCCGTCCCCTTTATGCGCATCCTGCACTGCATTGACCGCATGGGCAACAGCTGCGTCAATCTGACAGAGGTTGCCTTAAATGAAATGAACTTTTCTTATTTCATGGGAGCTGACACGAAATGAGTGATCCGCAATTATGAAATTTCAATTAACTCTGTTCCGTTCGTCTTGACCACCTTTTATAGATGTGCTATTTTTTCTATAACAGTTCAAACATCCGACATTTGATACAGATGAACCAGATTACGTGATTTACAGATCGAATGTCACAGCTCCTGTCCTGCCGCTGTCACTGACGCAGGCTGCAGACAGGATGATTCACCAAAGAAAGGACGAAGGTTATGGGAAAAATTGACAAGGTAGCCAAGCTCGTGGAAAAAGGAAAGACAGACAAGCTGGTCGCACTGGCGCAGGATAAGGACAAGGAGGTTCGCCTGGCCGCAATCGAAGGGCTGGGACAGGTGCCGCAGACAGAGGACTCGCAGAATGTTCTGATTCGCATGGAGGAGGATCCGGACCCGGAAATCCGCAAAGCAATCATCAAAACACTGGGGCTTTCAGGTGACAGCTATGTCATAACACATCTCCGCTTATCTCTCTCCCATGAGAAGGACGAAAGCGTGATTGCTGCGATCCGGGAAGCGATTGCGAATATTGAGGAGCGGGTGGGCGACGAATAAGCTGGAAACATAACTGAAATTTTTCTTACATCCGCGGATTTTCCGTGCTAAAATAAACGGCGAGTCAGATCACAACATGCTTTATTCATGATCCGGCTCACACAAAAAAATCAGTGCGTGTAGCATACATACAGTTCGCAAGGCGTATCACTCTTTCTTCGGAAAGAGGATACGCCTTTTTTCGGGACTGGTTCCTGTATGACCACATCTGCGCTGATTTCACAGAAAGGAAGGTTCATCAATATGCCAAAAACAAAAACACAGGGAATCATCTTCGGACTGATCATGTCCTATGCGATGGCGTACGGCATGGAGGTCTACAACGTCGCCATCAAAGAAGGAGTCACTCTGTCCGCGGGCGGCCTCAGCAACATGACAAATATCGTCTTTTTTGACGCGCTCATCGAGGCGTCCTACATGGGGATTTTCGTCTTTATCATTTCCAACCTATATGGGAATCGCTTCGGGGCCGCCTTCGCCGCGAAGCACAGCAACCCCGAAAAAGACAATCCCTATGTCTGCCAGCTTCTGCGTCAGGGCGCGACCGTCGCCGTCATGTGTCCGTCCATGAGCCTGATCGCCTCGCTTTTATTCAATATCGCGCTGGCCGGCGCGCCCATCACACAGCTGCCCGCGATCTGGGTCGGCACCTTATTAAAGAATTTCCCGATGGCATTTTTCTGGAATTTCTTCGCGGCCGCGACGTTTACGCACTGGGTGTTCGGGAGGATTTTTAAAGAAAACTGAAAAGTTAAGGCGCGGGAAAAATCCCGCGCCTGTACTGTCTCATATTTCTGCACGCATCCTTCATGCCGCCCTGGACGCAATTCTTACACAGAAGCAGAAATCTCCAGAAGCGCTTTTATTTATTTCTCCAGGCTCTTCATCGTGGGACACAAAATCACATCCCGGATCGCCTGCGAATCCGTCAATAACATCACCAGTCTGTCGATACCGTAACCAATCCCGCCTGTCGGAGGCATGCCAATCTCTAAGGCATTTAAAAAGTCCTCGTCAGTGTGGTTCGCTTCCTCGTTGCCGGCGGCGAAGGCCGCGTCCTGGGCGGCGAAGCGCTCGCGCTGATCGATGGGGTCGTTTAGCTCGGAGTAGGCGTTGCACATCTCCCAGGTGTTGATGAAGAGCTCAAAGCGCTCCACCTTACTCGGGTCGGAGGGCTTTTTCTTCGTCAGCGGGGAAATCTCAATGGGATGATCCATGACAAAGGTGGGCTGCACGAGGTTCTTTTCACAGAACTCCTCGAAGAAGAGGTTGATGATCTCGCCTCTGGTGTGGCGCTCCTCGTACTCAACGTGATGCTCTTTGGCCAGCGCTCTGGCTGCCTCTACATCCGGCACGGTGTCAAAGTCAATGCCGGTGTACTTTTTGATACAGTCGATCATGGTGATGCGCTCAAAGGGCTTGCCGAAGTCGATTTCCGTGCCGTTGTAGGTAAACTTGCTGCTGCCTAAGACCTTCTCAGCCAGGTAGCGGAACATGCTCTCGGTCAGCTCCATCATGCCCTCGTAGTCCGTGTAGGCCTGATAGAGTTCCATCAGGGTAAACTCCGGATTGTGGCGGGTATCCACACCCTCGTTGCGGAACACGCGGCCGATCTCATAAACGCGCTCTAAGCCGCCTACGATCAGTCTCTTTAAATATAATTCCAGGGAAATGCGCAGCTTCACATCCTCATCGAGCGCGTTGTAATGCGTCTCAAAGGGACGGGCCGCGGCGCCGCCGGCGTTGGACACCAGCATAGGCGTCTCCACCTCCATGAAATCACGCGCGTCCAGGAAATTACGGATCTCCTTAATAATCTGGGAGCGCTTGCGGAAGGTCTCGCGCACCTTCGGATTCATGATGAGGTCCACGTATCTCTGGCGATAACGGATGTCGGTATCCGTCAGGCCGTGAAATTTCTCCGGCAGAATCTGCAGACTCTTGGAAAGCAGCGTGACCTCCTCGGCGTGTACGGAAATCTCGCCTGTCTTTGTCTTAAAGACAGTGCCCTTGATGCCCAGGATGTCGCCCATATCGTATTTTTTAAAATCCGCGTAGGACTCCTCGCCGATATTATCCCGGGCCACGTAGATCTGGATGTCGCCCTGACGGTCTCTGATATTGCAGAAGGAAGCCTTGCCCATGACACGTTTGAACATCATGCGGCCAGCCACGCTGACGACCTGCCCTTCCAGCTCATCAAAATGATCTTTGATCTCCACGCTGTGGTGGGTCACGTCATATTTGGTAATCTGATAGGGGTCCTTGCCTCTTTGTTGTAAATCCTTCAGCTTCTCTCTGCGAATCTGCAGAAGCTGATTCGTATTGTCCTGTCCTGCGTTCTGATTCTGCTGTCCTGCCATAAAATCACGTCTCTCTTCTCAGCTCATAATCTGTATTGTTGCGCGCTGTCCGGCTCTCCCAGCGTCTGTCTGCCTTACGCGGACAGATCCGGAGATATCACCCCGCACAGCGCTCACTTATTCCTGAAACATCAATCTCAGTTGGATCTGTCGATCGCCAGCACCTTGTACTCCAGGATACCGCCCTGCGGCGCTTCCACCTCGACAGTGTCGCCAACTCTGGCACCCAGAAGCGCGTTTCCTACCGGACTCTCATTGGAAATCTTGCCCGCCAGGCTGTCCGCCTCGGTGGAGCCCACGATCTTGTACTCCAGCTCCTCGTCGAATTCCACGTCCAGAATTTTCACCCTGCAGCCGATGCTGACGCGATCCAGGTCAGCCTCGTCCTCGACGACGACCTCCACGTTTTTGAGGATCTTCTCCAGCTCCTCGATACGGGCCTCGATGTCTCTCTGCTCATCCTTTGCCGCATCATACTCGGCGTTCTCGCTTAAGTCGCCCTGCTCGCGCGCTTCCTTGATCTTCTGGGCAACCTCCTTACGCCTGACTACCTTCAGTTCCTGCAGCTCGTCTTCATACTTTTTCAGGCCTTCATAGGTCAGAATGTTCTTTTTCATGCCAGTTCCTTTCCCTGCCAAACTATCAGAATGCCGCAATTGTAAGCCGCATCCGGTTTCCTAACCCCTCGTTAGCGTAAACATTATAAACACTTTTATTTTCAGTGTCAACCTAAAAGATAAGCGGATTTCCCGCACTGGTGAAATCACCCGCGCTTAAACATCTCCTCCACACACTGATACAGCTGCTGCGCTGTCTCCACCATATTGACACGCCTGCGGAAATCCGCGGAGCCGAGCAGACCCGCGCTGTACCAGGACAAATGCTTTCGCATCTCGCGCACACCGGTATACTCCCCCTTGTACTGCAGCTGCAAGTCGATATGACGGCGCACGACACGCGCTTTTTCCTCCGCTGTCGGCGCAGGCACAACCTCCCCGGTTTCCAGATATGCCGCGATTTCTTTAAAAATCCAGGGATCCCCCTGGCAGCCGCGGCCCACCATGACGCCGTCGCAGCCTGTCTGTAAAAGCATCCGCTTCGCGTCCTCTCCACAGTTGATATCACCGTTTCCGATCACCGGGATGGACACTCTTTCCTTTACCTGACGTATGATATCCCAGTCCGCATGCCCGCTGTAATACTGCTCCCGCGTGCGCCCGTGCACCGCCACCGCAGCCGCGCCGCTCTCCTCTGCGATGTGAGCGATTTCCACGGCGTTCACCTCCGCGTCGTTGAAGCCCTTGCGGATTTTTACCGTCACGGGCTTTTGGATGGCCCGCGCCACTTTCTCAATGATCTCCCCGGCCAGCCTCGGGTTTCGCATCAGGGCGCTGCCCTCTCCGTTGTTAACCACCTTCGGCACCGGACAGCCCATGTTGATGTCCAGAATTGCGAAAGGCAGCTCCTCAATCCGCTTCGCCATTTCTGCCATGATATCCGGGTCGGAACCGAACAGCTGCAGGGAAACCGGCCGCTCGTCCGGATGGATTTCCAGAAGCTGTCTGGTATTTTTATTCTGATAAAATAACGCCTTGGCGCTGACCATTTCCATGCAGCACAAAGCCGCCCCCTGCTCTTTGCAGAGCAAACGAAAAGGCAGGTCTGTGACGCCTGCCATGGGAGCCAGAATGATACCGCTGTCTAATGTAACGCTGCCGATTTTTAAAGAGTTCAATTCAATCCTCCACATCAAAGCTTTCATGCAGAATAAAGACCCTGTAATACAGCTCCAGCGTCTCGATCAGCTCCTGCCGGTTGGCCCTGATCTGATTGATCATGAGGCCGCTGCCGATCTCATCATAATAGATATCGTCCTCCTCGGCAGTCGTCTCTAAGGAAAGCGTCCCGTCCGGTTCATACACAAAGGTCAGAATCCCGCCCACTTCCTCCGTAAAAAGCACACAGATGATGTGCAGCTCATCCTGGATGGACTGCGGAATCTGCTTGAACTGTTCATTGAAATAATATTTCTGCTCATAGGCATTGGCGCCGCAGAGCACGATTCTGTCTTCCATAAAAAATACTCCTATATGTACCCGTAGATTCCCCGTACGCTGACCTCGCCGGCAAACACATTCTCCAGGCTGCCGTCTTCCTTCGTTACCATAAGCTCTCCCCGGGCGTTAATGCCGCCGGAAAGGGCGGTATATTCTCCCTTCGGATCCAGGATTCTCACACATTGCCCTAAGTCTGCCAGGTGCGCATTATACTCTTCCAGCAGGCCGCTTAAATCCAGCGTCCGCGTGAAGATTTCATACAGCTCCTCAAACTGTGCCCAGACCTCAGTGATCAGCTCCGTGCGGTCCACAAAACCGCCCGTCTCCAGATCAACGGAGGTGGCATATTGAAGCGCCTCCTCAGAAAACTCCTTCTGGTGCACATTGATGCCCACGCCGATGACGATGTGGTGAATAAAATCCGGCTCCGCCCTCAGCTCCGTCAGGATGCCGCAGACCTTTCTGCCGCAAATCACAATATCGTTGGGCCATTTGATCATCACCGGCAGCTTAATCACCTTTTCCATCGCCTTCGTCACAGCAAGCGCCATGACTAACGTCACCATGGACGCGTATTCCGGCGCAAAGTCCGGTTTTAAGAGAAGAGAAAAATAAATATTGCCCTGCGGCACGCTGACCCAGCTGCGCCCGCGCCGGCCCCGGCCCGCGGTCTGCTCGTCCGCCACGATCACCGCACCGTGTGGAAGCTCTGCCGCCGCTGCCGCCGCGTCGAGGTTGGTGGAGCCGGTCGTTTTTTTATAAATAACCCGGCAGCCGGCCCATTTACTCTTCACTGCCCCTGTAAGCTCCGCCTCACTGAAAATGTCCGTGTCACGAATCAGGCGATAGCCCTTATTCGGCACGGATTCAATGTGATAGCCGTCCGCCTTTAACTGGTTCATCACCTTCCAGACCGCGGTGCGGCTGACCTGGAAGTGCTCACACAGCGTTTGCCCGGATATATAATCCGGGCACGCCTTTAACATCGTTAAAATTTCCTGTTTTGTCATAATGGAATAACTTACAGCTCCTTACCGAGCGTCGCCGCCATCACAGCCTTGATCGTGTGCATCCGGTTCTCCGCTTCCTGAAACACCCTGGACTGCCCGGACTCAAAGACTTCATCCGTGACTTCCATCTCCGTGATGCCGAACTTTTCCCCCACCTGCGCGCCGATGGTGGTCTTTAAATCATGGAACGCGGGCAGGCAATGCATGAAAATTGCCCGCTCCTTCGCTAATGCCATGGCCTTCGCGTTGACCTGATAGGGAGAAAGCGCCGCAATTCTCTCAGCCCAGATCTCATCCGGTTCGCCCATGGACACCCAGACGTCCGTGTAGATGACGTCGGCGTCCGCTACGCCTTCCTCCACGCTGTCTGTCAGCGTCACGCTGCCGCCGGTCTTTGCCGCAAGCTCTCTGCAGGTCTTAACCAGCTCCTCGCCCGGGAAATATGCCCTGTTGGTGCATGCCACAAAGTGCATGCCCATCTTCGCGCAGGCCACCATCAGGGAATTGCCCGTATTATAGCGGGCGTCGCCCATGTAACATAAGCGGATACCCTTCAGGCTCCCGAATTCCTCCCGGATGGTCAGTAAATCCGCCAGCATCTGCGTGGGATGAAACTCATTGGTCAGGCCGTTCCAGACCGGGACGCCGGCGTATCTGGCCAGCTCCTCCACGATCTCCTGCCCATAACCGCGGTACTCGATGCCCTCATACATGCTGCCAAGCACACGGGCGGTATCCGCGATGCTCTCCTTTTTGCCGATCTGCGAACCGGTGGGGTCCAAATAGGTCGTCCCCATCCCCAGGTCATGGGCCGCCACCTCAAAGGAGCAGCGGGTGCGGGTGCTGGTCTTCTCAAAGATCAGCGCCACGTTTTTGCCTTTAAACTCGTCCACCAGGACGCCCTTTTTCTTTTTGTCCTTATAATCCGCCGCCAGATCGATTAAGAAGGTAATCTC
>JAJPXG010000161.1 GCA_021205565.1 Lachnospiraceae bacterium
GAATTATTTATTTCATACTGCCATATTTCAATATGATAATAAAAAATCTAAATACATTATCAGATACATTTTTCTGCTATTGTTGTTTTTTCAGCGCGAACCTATCAATATTTTGCCCACCGATACAAGTTCGCGCATTAAAGCAGCATTACACCATCCTGCTCATACCGCAGCCCCTTCCCAAGAGATTCAATCCTGGAACGCCAGTTACTCCCAAGACGATATAATCTCACAGAATCTTTTTCTATATCTATCGTCTGCGTCAGTCTCTCCTTCAAAATAACCAATTGTGCCGGATCAACGATCAACTCAAATACAGAATTTTGCACACGACAACCAAAAGACTCGCAAATCTTCGCCACTTTTCGTAATCGCTTTTCCCCAGCAGAATCCGTTGTGTCCACATCATAAGAAAGAACAATCATCATATAAATCACCTCCAGTAAAATGGCGGGTACTCATCTAATTCTCCCCGTAAAACTCTGGCAAAGATCATCGCCTGTGCATGAGGAATTAGCCCAATTGATATGTTTTCTTCTAAAAATGGATGACGAATCTCCTCTCCTTTTCTTTTTTGCCATGCCGCCAATATCGTTTTTCTCCCCTCTTCATTCAGCAATACTGGAGGAGTTAATTGCGAAAAACTTTTCTCAGTAATCTGTCCGCGATTGATAAGTGCAATTGCAAGCCGGTCACAAAGAGGTGCTCTTAATTCTTCCATCAAATCGAGAGCCAACGCTGGTCTTCCCGGTCTTAGAGTATGTAAAAATCCCGCGGCCGGATCGAGACCCACTCCCTCTAAAGCAGACTGTACATCATTTTTACATAGCGTATATAAAAAAGAAAGAATTGCGTTAACCGGATCTTCAGGCGGTCTCCTGTTTCGTCCGGAAAAAGTAAAGGTGGTGTTCGTCAATGTCGCAGAAAAAGCAGAGAAATATGCTGCCGCAGCCGCACCCTCCAGGCCTCTCATAGAATCTACGGAAATACTCTCTCTAAGTTCTTCTGCAATCCCAGTAATTTTATTTATTGCAGCATTAAAAACACTTTCCCCCGACTTATGCTCTCTACGCATACGCATGAGGAATCCCTTTTCAGAAGCTAACTTGCCCAATAAAATGCTTTTAGCATATCTGGTACGTTGGTTTACGTCTTCCATGGCAGCAAACTGCCTTCTTCTTAAAAGGATATTACCATGAACCGGCCCCTCTACCCTCCCATAGAATTTTCCATATTCCGAGAAAAAGCAGAGGGTAATACCTCGTTCTCCGCAAAAAGAAATCAGTGGTGTGGAAACAGTAATATTTCCAAAACAGTAAATTGAAGTAATTGTATTTGCCGGCACACGTACCTTCTCGTCTCCTCCAACCCTGACAGCTATATTTTCATTTTGCAAATTCAGGCACGTTCCAGGCGTCATAATATACAAAGTATTTTTCAGCTGTTTCATCGCGCCTCCTTTTCCAATACAGTATCCCACAATGACTGATTATAATTCTTTGCAGTACGCTTCAGTTTGGGTTGACATACAGAAATCATTGAACATTTCTTACACTTTGCGCTATATTTTTCTATAGGAACTATCTCATTCATCAGCATTTCCCGGATTCTTTCACTTGTCTCAAATGTCTTCTTCCTTAAATCTGATGTCAAATCAACCTCATCACGTCGATGTGCATTAATGTAAAAAATCGCCCCTTTGGAAATACTTCCTCCATACAATTCCTCCAGACAAATAGCCTGTGCACAAAGTTGAATATGATATTCTTCTTCCTGCCGAATCACTCCATGCTTGTATTCAATTGGGTAAAGCAAATATTGTCCTTCACCGTATGGCAGTTCAACCCCTTCCGGCGACTCATATGCTTCCACGCAATCACATTTTCCATTTACCCCCAGTGTACGAGAAAAAATATTCATTTCATAAAGAAAAATATCCGCCCCTTTTCTTTCTATTCGGGCCGTATGTACCCGTTCATGCTGGATACGCCCCGATGCAGTTTCTGCGTTTTCCACCCAAGCCTGATCCAACGCCAACAAACCGCATCGTCGTGGGCAATATCCATACTGTGACAACCATGAAAGAGGAAACAAGTCTGCTTCAATGGAAGAATTCTGCATCTTCAGGCACCTGATTCCATGAAATTTCACCATATGGAGAAGTCAGAAATCCAACATCAACACCAGAAGGACGCTGCCCCAGAGATATTGTACTGTCATAATCCTTCCATGAACGGGGATACTCCACCTCAGCCTTTTTCGCAATATGTACAAGGTCAAACAAGCGATGAGCAGGTGCACATCCCAGTTTCGCCTGTCTTGCTCGCTGCGTATCATCCGAATCCGTACCCACATGTCGGAAGATTACCAGTGGTGTGATTACAGACATCTCTCCCTTGCTGGCAGACCGATCATGCTCATACATATTCAAAATAGCCTCAAATAGAATCTTTAAATCCTGTTCATCAAATCCCGTCTCCTGTGCCAGATTAGCACTTACAAAACCACGAGCCTCATAAAGCCCATAAGGAGTAAACTGTTTACGACCCATAGTACGCAAAGTATCCTCAGACTGTTGTGCTTCCCATGCTTCATAATCAGCCGCCGATTTAGCACCGGAGACTTCCGCCGCCTTAGCCATCCTCGTTATAGATATATCCTGCGATTGAATAGGATCTAAAGAACGGGCAAATGTAAGCTGAACCGGTCCGCGAACCTGTCCGGCATTTGGGCCGGTAGACATAACCGCTCCAAACGTACGAACATCATAAAACATTTCGCACGCCGCCTTTCTTCCCGCATACACTTCATTTTTTCCTTTTGCAGATACCTCCACTCCGGCAAGTTCCTTAGCCTTTGCAATACCGGTATTAATATTACTGGCACTGCGAACCAACATTTCCATGCCCTTCTCGTCAGAGAAAGCGGATTGCACATAATTGCGAATGCGACGCTTGATAGCCACATCTGTGATATAGCCGTGCATATCCTGCGGATCCATGCGTGGTGAATTACCAAGATCCGGATCACCATTTGGATTTCCATTGCGGCACTCAATGTAGAATAAAAACTCATAACGATTTTCAATAGACATAATATAAAACCCTCCTTTATTTATCTGTAGGTGAAAAGATTGCTGCACGTTGTTGATAATATCCCAGCGCAAATTCTGTCTGCTGCTCCTGATTCAAACTGGTTGGGATATGTTCCTGGCCTATTTGAGTATAAATATCTCCAAGCATTTTTTCATAGTAAATGGAAAGTCCATCATCCAACTTGGACAGATGATGCTGAGACAACTGTGCAAGTTTTCCAATTACAAATGCGGGGGTAGAACTTGCTGCTGCATAGTAGCGTTCATTAATTCCCACATTCACATCTGGCATAGCTTTTGCCTGAATTACAGAATATACCGCCATCAGTTGTCCACAGCAATATGCTACCGTACGTGGCGATTGATTGACATCACAGCCCATAATATTTTTTTCTCCTCTCTGCCGCTGGTGCCTTACCAGCCAAGCTTTTAATAATTGAAATGCCATCGTTTCATCCTGGAAAGAGAATGTTTTCTTTTTTTCATCTTCTTCCGAAGGCGATGACAACACGGCAGAACGTATATATCGCAAAACGCGAGTTGCCACCTCATCCGGCAATGGATTCCCTTTTATGATTGCATCCAGCAGACGCAATGAAAGATTGGAAAGTTCACTATCCATACGCTCGAATACTTTCTTTGGGTCACCGCCAGGCTTAAGCAAACGCACACATAACGCTTTCAGCTTTGGAGATTTTGCGAAGCTTTTTCCGTTTACATTGATCAACCTCAAATCCTCAAACCATAAATCTATATTTTTATACAGATCTCCAAAACTCCCCTCATACCAGCCGCGCACCATCATGCGGCCACCAGCTCCGGACAACGGCATAATATAATAGCGCGCCGACAATTCAAAAGGTCTCTCTCCTTCATCAACACTTTCCAGCATCTGCTTGGCATTTTTCAACGCAGCCCGCTCTTCTCCTGTATGATCAGTTTCCTCCTGCACGTCCTCTTCCGCTTCTCCATCATCACCCCAATCTCCATCCATCATATCGTCAATAAGATCAAAATCGTCAGGAATATTGCCCGCGTACCAATGTACAAGTTTGGCTCCGCCAAAAACAGGTGCCTTGCTAATCAAATCTGTCAATGCCGCATTTACAGCCGTCATCCCCTCCTCGGACACAGGTGCATTCGCACTCTGTTTCAAATCATAGGATTGAAAAGCATCTTTATCAAAGCAGAGGAATGCATCGCCGGAAGTATGTCCTCCCACACTACGCAGTCCGGATACTTTCGGAACTGTAGCCATTGCAGGAGCCAGATCACCTGTAATCAGGCACCGAGGCAGAACTCCTTCCTGAGCTACACTGAACCTCTTTCGAAATTCATTCCACCAAATGCTACACCCTTTTCCTTCTTCAGCAGGGATACCATCAACCTTGAAGCCAATCACATCCGCTCCCTTTATTTTATTCTTCTTTAAAGAATCAACTATTTCAGCCCTTGTGTCTTCCGAGCGAAGTGCTCTTGTGATCGCGTGAAAACTCGGTTCATATTTCTCTCCGTTATCCAACATAGACAGAAAAAATTCAAATTTTGTTGGAATGTTCTTATCCTTTGATTCATCCTCCACCATGCGAAGAGGTATTTTAGCCTTTTCTACCAGAGGGTTACAAAATCGAGTGCCATTCGCTGCAGATCCAATATCCGGCGCATACACAGGCCTTGCATCTTTTACTCTGATTTCTACTCCCAGGAATGTCCCATCGGCTGACAAAACAATATAGGCCTTTAAATTATTTTTCAATTTATACCCTGGTTGTGCCGACAACCCATGATCACGGGCATAGTCCGCCAATTCACTTAGCATTTTCTCACCACCTTTCCCGGTTTCAAAACAAGTTCCGAATCATACGGTGGTACCTGGATCACACCTTTTTCCATCTTTGCCCTATATAACGAAACGGATGGATTGGCTTTTTTCCCGACTTTCCACTCATTAAGATCAAAAACATCATAAAGCATAAGTCCCAGATCCATATTTTCATCAATAGGACTTTCTCCGGTTGTTCCCCATTCATAATATGCAGGAAATTCCCGGGTTCCCATGGAAGGCTGCACAAAATTCTGACCCCGTTTTACCCGACGTTCAAATTGATTAAAAAGCTGTTGTGGAGTCCCACCAAATTCCGGACGCAGAACCATCTCTGCAGTAATCCTGTAGCATACATCCTGCAATACTACCGACTGGCGCTGGGTACGATCATCCTCAATACAAATACAGGATTTTGCCGGGTTACTCTTGTTATAAGACAGTTTTCCTTTTACTTCATTCCGCTTAAAAGTGATAAAGCGAATAGGCTTTAATACTTCAATCTCCTTAACCTGCCAATAGAATTCTGCAGGCTTGGAATAAATAGACGCCAACAACCCGCGAATTCCACTTGGAGTAGGAACCGGATAACTTAGTCTCTCCACTTTACATTCCGGCTTGGTCCAGCAGGCAAAATCACCCCAAACGGTTATGACTACCGGAGCTGTTGTTCTCATAGCATTCACCTCCTTTAAAGTATCCCATCAAACATTTTTTCAAAATGCAGCCCCTGTTTTTTATCATAAAAATCCGGAATCCCAAGCAGATAATATCCCGTTGGAACTTCAGTGCCCGTTTCCCATGACCTATGATATAAAGGCATACAGTTTTGTTTTACTTGCTTTTCATCAAAACATGATACCATTAATTCCTTTGCCATCGCAATGACATCGCTGGTCAGCCCCTGTCGATCAAGCATTTTGCATATCGAACGATATTCCTCTATTTTTCCCTCGTACGGAACTATCACCTGCACTCCATCCTGCTCAATCATTCGATACTGTCGCTCTGTTTCCTCATAATTCTCATTCCAAATAGCATCCAGCAGTTTTTTCTTATCTCCATTCCCTGGAGAATATAAAAGCTGATAATATTCATCAATGTGCTTTAAATCGCTACAATCAATTTCATGTCGGCTCAGCAAAGTTTTGACGCACAATGCTGCTCTTCCATATTCCTCTGTAGGATAAAGCCGACCATTTTCAGCATCCGGTAAAAATACTGTCATCAGCCCATCCGGGCTGCTTCCATTTCGATTACAGTGCCCTGCTGCCTGAATAATAGAATCTAATGGCGCGAGCGCTCGATACACAATCGGAAAGTCAATGTCGACACCAGCCTCCACACAAGACGTTGCCACCAAACAACACGCCGATCCATTTCTTAAGCATTCTCGAACCTGATCAAGCATATCGCTTCGATGCGCAGGACACAAATCCGTTGAAAGATAATATACCTCATCCTCTGATCTTAAGTCTAAAAGTTGCCGAAGCAATTCTCTTGCATGACGTTTTGTGTTAACGATAACGCAACACTGATTATACACACTCAATTCCAACGCCAAATCGCTTAGTGCTATCGGCACATCAACTCTCCAGTTCCACTGAACCCGCCGCGTAGCCGCAAACAGTGCTGAAGGATTTGGCACAATTTCTTGCGGTTGCCAATTCAGCCCCGGTCGATACTGAAAAGATGGCTGTGTAGCCGTAGAGAACACCACAGTACATCCATAATGATCACAAAGTAATTTTAATGTTCGAAGTGTAGCATCCAACAAATGAGCAGGCAATGATTGCGCCTCATCCAGCACAATCACACTGTTCGATAGCTGATGCAAATGGCGACATTCTCCCGCATGCGCTGAAAAAAGCGGCTCAAAGAAGCTTACATTCGTCGTTACAATACAGGGAGCATCCCAACGTTCCGCCAACGCTCTGGTGTCTTCAGTCCACTTGACATTACTGTGAATTTCCAGCAATTCCGGAATTATTTCCCGATAATCCTTTCCGTTTTGCTCTATAATGGTCAGGAATGGCAATATCAGTATAATACGGCGTTTATTCCAGCGAATACAATGCTCTGTCGCAAAGGCAAGCAAACTCAGCGTCTTGCCAAGGCCTGTTGGCGCTGTTAATGTATAAACTCCCTGTTCCTGATCTCCTGCCGCCAAACACACATCAAAAAGATAATCTCTCAACTGATTTAAATCAGTTGCCGCGCTGGACGTCTGTTGCTTAATTTGCCTCACATCCAATAAACATTCTTGCGCCATTTTCGCATCCAGTTTAGGACCACTGTGACGAGCTATGTAATCCGGTTCAAAATGCTCTGCAGAGCTGCTCCAGTCTGCATCTACCAATGCAGAAAAAAGAAATCTTTCAAACAGCATCTGACTGAGTTGAGGATCTTCTTCTATTTCAAAATCTGGTGCTGATGTCAACTTCACTCTTTTAAAATTCTTTCTCCACTCACATGCCGCCTGTTGATATTCATTCTTTCCAAATAGGGAGTATTCTCTGTTCTGTCTGTCTAGGTTAGCCCCTTCACCAAAGTATGACTTTCTAATTTCCGGTTCGTAATCAGAATAACTCTTCAATTCACTGTGATGACTCGCGACTACAGCCCCCAAAAGCTTTGCATTAATAGTGCCCTTATACATGCTCTGTAAAAGTGCTGCTCCTGGCAGAGCATGATTTACACCCACTTTTTTCTTGTCTAATACTTGTTGAAATGATGATGAAAATTTTCCGTAATCGTGCGTTTGCCCTAGAACTAATCCCCAATCACTAAAACCTAATTCCGAAAGGAAATCAGCACATAGCTCTCCTGTACGTTTCAGATGGTGATTGATAGTTTCCCTTTCCCCAAGTGCATTTTCACTCCGAGCATAATATTCCATATCAAATTTGCTCCTTCACAATTATATTCTAACTGAAAACATTTACATTGTATACGGCGCTATTACTAAATTAGGTTATAACCATTTTGTTTAATAGTAACAAACAGCATTTGGAATTTTTACTTAATATATCCATTTTTTATCATCACATCTGGCTAATCCAACCATTCAATTAGACACACTCTTGAACAACCCCCTTGAATAATTTTATCATACCACTTTTCTTGTCCCATAAACCGGACTCGCAAGGGAACTCTTGTTCCCATGGTTACAGCTCGCAATTTAAACGGCGAAAATTGCGACCTCAAAGCGGTCAATTCCTCCTCACCTAATTGAAAACGAAATTCTTCAGGAAATCTGACAATATTTCTTTTAACAACCTCATTTAATCGTTTTGTCTCACCCTGATACAGCATTGCCAGATCACCATTCAACATAGACCATATAATATATCGCATCCTGCAATCACAAGTTCACTCTTCCCTCCCCACAATCACCGTCCCCAGGTACTCCCAGTCCACGCCCTCCGTGATGTAGTACCCGGTCTGCTTATAATCTTCAGCAAAATACGTCAGTTTGATATAGTTGTCACACAGGTCAATCCCCAGCAATCCATCCGGCGTATCCAACAGATAAATAAACTCCGTGCTGCTCTTAGAAAAGGAGTAGTTGCCGGTAAATTCAGACAGCGTAAGCCCCGCGAGATATTCATGAAACGCAGCTTCATCCGTAAAGTCATAGGCGATACTGAGATCGATACCGGCGTCGCTGTAACCGCCCTCACCCTTGCCAACGCTCCACAGGTGATACCCGCTGTAATCGCCGGACTGATAAATGATCTCAGCACCAGTTGCGCCGCCATAGACCAGGGACACATAGCCGCTGGTCATGCAGAGCAGGAAAAATACAAGGCCCACAATGAGCGCGCCGCTTCTGCGTTTTACAGGCTTCACGATGCTTTTCAGACGGTAGCGCATGGCAGAGGCAGAGGCGGAGAGACATGTCGTGAAGCCGCGGTCATCCCCTGCGGTGTCCAGCAAAAGTGCAGCGTATTTTTTCCGGGTGCCTGCATCGGCATCTAAGAGTACGGTTTCGTCGCAGCTGAGTTCCATGTCCTCCGCGCTCTTTTTCATGGCAATCCACATCAGGGGATTGAACCAGCACATGGCCGTGCAGAACACCAGAAAATACTTAGTCCAGGAGTCTTCACGCGCGATGTGAATAATTTCATGCTTCAGAATGAGAGATAATTCCTCCGGCTCATAGTCCTTCTGAGGCAGGACGACTCTCATCGTACGGCGAAACAGGCCGACAGAGAGCGGTGTGCGGACATGGGGAGACGCGACCAGCTTAAATTTCGGCTTTTTAATCTGCGCTTCTTCAATCGCTTCCTCCCAGGCAGATAAAATCTCCAGATCGGTGACCGGCACCGCATCCCGAAGGATTTGACGGTGGAAAGCCAGGTGCTGCAAGGTCTTCCCTGTTAAAACGACGAAAAATCCAACAAACCAGATGCCGAAAAGGATCCAGACAAGGTTTCCCGGCGCAGAAAGGACAAGCAGCGGTCTGGGCAGTCTCATATAGCTCTGAAGTGTGATATACAGATAATTGGGAAGCACCCAGAGCATAGCGCAGGCTCTGGCGCTGATATGCTTACGGACAAACGGAAGCACAAGCATCAGTATAAAGTAATAAACGGAAATATGCAGAAATATACCAAAACAAACGGACAGGACAGATTTTGCGGCCCCTGTGATCCCACAAAAAACTGTCTCCAGTACCAATAGCAGCAGAAGATACAGCGGCAGCAGACTTCCCGGAATGTAAGGCAGATATTTCTGGCCATCTGTTTCTGCTCTCTCGCTCCCCGTTTCTGTACTCTCTCTGCCCATCTCGCGGTTGTATCTGGAAAAGACCAGCCATGCCATTATGAAGCTGAATACACAGGAACCCAGTCCCCTCAGAAAGATTTCCTGGCTCATAGCTCATCCCTTTCCAGGAGCGCGCGCAGCTCCTCGATCTCCTCTTTGCTGAGTCCGCTGTCACACAGCGCGTTGGCAAAAACGGAAAGGCTGCCGCCGCAGAGTTTTTCCAGAAAGGATCTGCTCTGCGCGGCCAGATATTCCTCGCGGGAAACGCAGGGAGTATAGTAGCTGCGGCGGCCCTTTTTCTCAATAGTCAGGTATCCTTTTTCACTGAGTCTGGTCAGCATGGTCAGCAGCGTAGTCATGGCCATTGGATGGGTTTCATACAGGATATTCTCTATGTCGGTTCTGGCGGCAGGCGGCTCGCAGGCCCAGACGGCCTGCATGACCTCCAGCTCGGTGTCCGGCAGGCGGCGAAGTGATTGTTTCATGATGATTTCTCTTTCTCTACAAATGTAGTGTAATTACATTCTACCTTTGTAGAGTTTCTGTGTCAAGAGAATTTCCATTTTTCAGTCGTTACATCATTTGCTGCAAAACAGCCCGCCGGTATATCTCATTTCAAATGACATCCACAATTATTCCCTGTATAATACATACCTGATGCAATTTAATACCCCGTTGCCTCCTTTTTCAAAAGGAGGCAACGGGGTATCATTTCCATATCAATCATAGTACTGAACATTCAGTGAATGCATGCCCGGCATATATCTCCCGCACATACAGATCAGAATATTTTCTGCGCTTACTGTGTCAGGCGCACAGGCCACTCAAAATTTTCTCAGCTAAACTGGCTCCGGTACAGCTGCGCATAGAACCCGTTCAATTCCAGCAGTTCCTCGTGCCTGCCCTGCTCGATGATATGGCCGTCGCGCATCACCATGATAACGTCGGCCTCACGAATAGTGGAGAGACGGTGCGCGACAATGAAGCTCGTGCGGCCCTCCATCATGGTGGCAAAGGCTTTCTGGATGCGGATCTCCGTACGGGTATCGATGGAGGATGTGGCCTCGTCTAAAATCAGCATGGGCGGCAGGCAGAGCATGACGCGGGCAATGCACAGAAGCTGCTTCTGCCCCTGGCTTAGGTTGCCGCCGTCCTCGGTGAGGATGGTATCATAGCCCTGGGGCATGCGTCGGATAAAGCTGTCCGCGTGGGCGGCCTTCGCCGCCTGAATAATCTCTTCATCGGTCGCGTCCGGCTTGCCGTAGGCAATGTTTTCCCGGACGGTACCGCTCTTTAACCAGGTTTCCTGGAGCACCATGCCGTAGTTGGTGCGCAGGCTCTTGCGGGTGGCGTGGCGGATGTCCGTACCGTCCACCGCGATTTTTCCCTTATTCACATCATAGAAACGCATGAGCAGGTTGATAATGGTGGTCTTGCCGCAGCCGGTGGGGCCGACCAGAGCCACTCTCTGACCCGGCTGGACCTTTAAGTTCAGGTTCTCGATCAGCGGTACCTCCGGCGTATAGGAGAAATCAACCTGCTGAATGTCCACTTTTCCTGACACATCTGTCAGTGTTACCGCGTCCACATCCTCCGGGGTAAAGGAGGGTTCATCAATCAATTCAAAGACGCGCGCCGCGCAGGCCAAAGCGTTCTGCAGCTCCGTCACCACACCGGAGATTTCATTAAAGGGCTTGGTGTACTGGTTCGCGTAGCTTAAAAACGTGGACAGCTGGCCTACCGTCAGCACGCCGCGGATGGCCGAGAACGCGCCGATAATGCCCACACTGGCATACACGATGCTGTTCACAAAGCGGGTCGCCGGGTTGGTAATGGAGGAGAAAAAGATGGCGCTTAAGCTGCATTTCTGCAGTCTACCGTTGATTTCCTCAAAAGTCTCCTGGGCTTCGTCCTGGTAACCGAAAGCCTGGACAACCTTCTGGTTGCCCACCATCTCGTCCACTAAGGAAGTCAGCTCGCCGCGTGTCTTGGACTGTAACTGAAACATCGCGTAGGTTTTTCTGGCAATGTAGCTGGCTACCAGTAATGACAGAGGTGTCACACATACCACCACGATGGCCATGCCCCAGTTCACATAAAACATAAAGCAAAGGGTTCCCACGATGGTCAGCACACCGGTAAATAACTGCGTAAAGCCCATCAACAAACCTTCCGAGAACTGGTCAACGTCCGCGATCAGGCGGCTGATGATGTCGCCGGAAGCGTGCGTGTCCAGATAGCTTAAGGGCAGCGTCTCCAGGTGGTCAAAAGCGCGGGTACGAATATCCCGAACAACCCGATAGGTGATCAGGTTGTTGATATGGTTCATCAGCCACTGCGCCGCAGCGCCCAGAAGGGTGATAATGACAATCCATTTTAAGATCTGAAAAATGCCGTCAAAGTCCACATTGTCGGGGCCAACGATTAAGTCCACCGCGTTTCCGGTGAGGATTGGTACATAGAGGCTGGCAAACACATACACCGCCGCCAGGCCAAGGGATAACACCACCAACCATTTATAAACGCCGATAAAATCCAGAATTCTGGCCAGTGTAGATTTATGCTCGCTCAATTTCATTTTCGCCATCACTGCACCTCCTCTTTGGAAAGCTGGGACAGGCAGATCTCTCTGTAAACATCACAGTTTTTCAGCAATTCGCTGTGGGTCCCGAGTCCCGCCAGTTTTCCGTCGTCCATCACGAGAATTACATCCGCGTTGCGGATGGTGGACACACGCTGGGAAACAATGAACACGGTCATGTTCTGCGTATTTTCCTTGATGGCATGGCGCAGAGCGGCATCAGTTGCGAAGTCCAGCGCGGAGGCCGAGTCGTCCATAATCAGGATTTCCGGTTGTTTGACCAGGGCTCTGGCGATGGTCAGACGTTGCCGCTGGCCGCCGGAAAGGTTTTTGCCGTTCTGCTCGATTTCCAGTGAGAGACCCTGGCCCTTCTGATCCACGAACTCCCTGGCCTGGGCGGTATCGAGCGCCTGGTAGATTTCCTCGTCCGTGGCGTCCTTTTTGCCCCAGCACATATTTTCCCTTAAAGTTCCTTTAAAAAGAACGGATTTCTGCGGTACGACGCCCACCTTGTCGCGCAGGGCGTCCAAGGTATACTCACGCACGTCGGTGCCTTCCACGAGGACCTGTCCCTCCCGCACATCGTAAAAACGGGGGATTAAGTTGACGACAGAGGACTTGCCGGAGCCGGTGCCGCCGATGATGCCTACGGTCTGGCCGGGCTGCACATCGAAGTCGATTTTTTCGAGGGAGTCTTCTTTGGCGTTTTTGTAGCGGAAGAAAACATCTTTGAAGGATACGCAGGGGGTAGTAGCCGCCGCCAAGTCCTTACTTCCCTCAAACGTCCCGCCCACAATACTGGGTTCAATATCCATCACTGCGCTGATTCTGTTCGCGCAGGCAAACGCCTTGGACATGGAAACAATCAGATTGGCCATCTTAATCAATTCCACCAGAATCTGGGACATGTAGTTGACCAGCGCGACCGTCTCTCCCTGCGTCAGCACGCCGATGCTGACCTGTTTGCCGGAAATCCAGATGATGGCCACGATGGAAAGGTTGATAATCACATAGGTGATGGGGTTCATCAGCGCGGAAATCTTGCCCACGAAGACCTGGGACTGCACCAGCAGGCCATTTTCCTCTTTGAAGCGCTTGGTCTCCGCCTCCTGGCGATTGAAGGCGCGGATGACGCGCACGCCGGTCAGATTTTCCCTGGTGGTGCGGGTTACCTGATCAAGCTGCTGCTGCACTTTTTTATACAGGGGCATGCTGATGGCCATAATGCCGAAGACCACCACACACAGCAGAGGAATTGTGATAAGGAACGTCATGGCTGCCTTCACATTGACCGTGAAGGACATGATCATGGCGCCCAGCACGATAAACGGCGAGCGCAGCAAAAGGCGCAGCGTCAGGTTCAAGCCCGACTGCACCTGGTTCACGTCGCTGGTCATGCGGGTGATCAGCGTGGCCGTCCCGACCACGTCCTGCTCGGTGTAGGACAGGGTCTGGATATGCCGGAATAAATCATTACGAAGCGATGTGGAAAAGCCCACCGCCGCCTTGGCCGCGAAATACTGCGCCGTCAAAGAACAGGTCAGGCCAACGACCGCCAGCAGCACCAGGATACCGCCCATACGCAGAATATAGCCCGTGTCCTCGTTTTTGATACCCGTATCGATAATCTGTGCCATCACCAACGGGACGAAGAGCTCGAAGCTGGCCTCCAGCATTTTAAAGAGCGGAGCCAGAATACTCTCCTTTCTGTATTCTTTCAGGTATTTCAGAAGTTTCCTCATAAACTCCTCCTCGGATTATTTTTCAGGGTTTTCATACACGATTTTCCCTCCGCAGATCGTATACCTCACCACGCCCTTCAGCTCCTGTCCGATAAACGGTGAATTCACCGCCTTGGAATGAAAATGCTCGCCCACCACAAAGCTCTGAGCCGGGTCAAAGAGCACAATATCCGCCGGACCTCCCTCGGCCAGGTAGCCGCGGTCCAGGTGATACATCCGCGCCGGATTGTAAGCCATCTTCTTCATCAGCTCACAGAGCGTCAGATACCGCGGCTCCACAAGCTCCGTGATACAGACCGCCAGTGCTGTCTCCAGCCCGATAATACCGCTCGGGGCTTCTGTCAGGGGCTTTGCTTTCTCCTCCACGCTGTGGGGCGCATGGTCCGTGGCAATCAGGTCAATCGTGCCGTCCACCAGGCCCTCCACAATGGCAAGCCTGTCCGCCATCGTGCGCAAAGGCGGGTTCATCTTCGCCAAAGTACCGTGCTCGATCACCGCCTCCTCCGTCAGCGCAATATGATGGGGCGTCGCCTCGGCGTGAATATCGATGCCGGGATGTTCCTCCCTGGCTCTGCGGATGAAGTCCACACCTTCCTTCGTACTGATGTGCTGGACATCCATGCAGCAGCCGGTCTGCACCGCGAGCTCGATATCCCGCTCGATCATGCTGATCTCCGCCTGCCTGTCCGACCCGCCGATGCCGAAATACTCCGATGCCTTTCCGCGGTTCACACCATTATTGGCAATAAAAGCAGGATTTTCCTCATGGAAGCTGATCGGGACATTCAGCCTGGCCGTCTCCGACATAGCCTCCAGCGCCAGCCCGGAATCGATCAACGGCACACCGTCGTCCGTGAAGCCAATCGCTCCGGCCCCTTTTAAAGCTGACACATCTGTCAGTTTCTTTCCCTGCATGCCGATTGTAACCGTCCCGCAGGTTTCCACATGGATACCCGTCTCTTTTCCTTTATTTAATACATACCGCACCGTCTCCACGGAGTCAATGGGCGGCTTCGTGTTCGCCATCATGACCACCGTGGTAAAGCCGCCGGCCGCGGCCGCGGCCGCGCCGGTCAGAATATCTTCCTTATACGTCAGGCCCGGATCACGGAAATGCACATGCACATCCACCAAGCCCGGACCCGCGCAAAGCCCGCTGCCGTCAAGAATATCCGCCCCCTCAGGCGGCGCAATCACAGGTGCAATCTTTTGTATTTTATCGCCCGCAATCAGGATGTCGCCCGGCGCCTGCGTCCCGCTTTGGGGATCGATCACCGTCACGTTCTGGATCAGAAGCATCTGATTTTCCTCTCCTTTATGATATTTCGCAGGATCCCGCAGTTGCAGATCGCCCGCCCGGTATTCTGCATTTCGTTTCCTTTTTTCAGCAGATATAGTGTACCTTTTTTATGCTGAAATGTACAGAGAAATTTTTCACTTCCAGTACATCGGTGTCTCCTCTTCTAATGCCTCCGTCCGCAGCACGATATACGCATACTGCGGCTCGTTGATCCGCTCCTCTCCGGCCGCCGGTCCGATCAGGGACGTATCCACCAGCACACCGTTCTCCCCGCGGAAAAAGTCATTCACCACAATCGTATAGCCGCTGTTTTCCTGTTTCCCATAACCGATGCACACATACAGATAATCGTTGTCCGTGTAGGTCATCTGAACCGCCTCCTCGTACCGCTCCTCAATCAGGGGCATAAGCTCCTCCGGGATCCGGTCCTCATCCAGGATCACATACTCCAGATCCTCCACCTTCTCTCCCGCCCCGGAATTGACTTCCGACACGCTGCAGGCGGTCAGAAACACCGCCATATACAGACACACTGTCGACAGCCTTATCAAATTCAGTCTTTTTTTCATAAAGAAACTAAAAGCTCCGCGTTTTTGGTACAGTATATGCATTTTATCCGGGCGCCTATGCCCGCCGTCGGAAAATCTGTGTAAAATGATTGCTTTTTGCCGGGCAACCGATTATACTGATACTGTATGTTCAGATGCCGCTGCCGTGCGTCACAGATCGGTTCAGGTATCGTAACCGCCTGGCAGCTTAAGCGCCAATATTCCCAAGAAGGATCTTTCAGTCATGATACGAACCATACTCGTTTTAGGAGCGATTATTTTATTTCTCATTCTGACCATCCCGGTCCTGATTGTTTTTCATTTTCTGCACGGAAAATACCCTGAGAAAATCGATCTGATCAGCCTGCGTATGATCCAGTGGATTCTGCGCGTCGCATTGTTTTTAAGCGGCACAAAGCTGACAGTGCTCGGTGAGGAAAATGTACCGAAGGACCGCCCGGTTGTCTACATCGGCAACCACACCAGCTATTATGACGTGGTCATCGGC
Organism: Lachnospiraceae bacterium; assembly: GCA_021205565.1. Lineage (GTDB taxonomy): Bacteria > Bacillota > Clostridia > Lachnospirales > Lachnospiraceae > RGIG6307. The sequence continues at coordinate 16,366 of JAJPXG010000161.1, forward strand.
TACACCCGGGTACCCGGTCCAACCGGTTTTGTGACCAAGGACAGCATGAGCAAAATTCCACTGTTAAACCTGTGGATGCTGCGCGGGAAATGTGTCTTTTTAAACCGGGATAACGTCAAGGAAGGGCTGAAATCCATCCTGGCCGCCATTGCGGAGGTAAAGGAGGGCATTTCCATCTACATCTTCCCTGAAGGGACCCGCAACAAGACCCCCGACACCTTCATGGACTTTAAAGAAGGCAGCTTCAAAATTCCGGAAAAGAGCGGCGCCCCCATCATTCCGGTGACATTTGTCAATTCCCACGCCATCTATGAGGACCACAAGCCGTTTATCCGCCGCGCGCACGTCGTGGTCGAATATGGCAAGCCTATTTACATGGACACGCTGGACAAGGAAACGAAGAAGCACATGGGCACCTACGTGTCCGGCCTTCTCCATGAAACGTATGAAAAAAATAAGGCGGCTTACTTTTCATAAACCGTCCAAAAAAAGAGCGGTTCAACGCCGCTCTTTTTGTTTCCCTGCAATTGTATAAACTACTCCGTCAGCCAGGACACAATCTCCTGAAAAGCCATGCCGTGGGATGCTTTGATCAGCACCGTATTCTCCGCAAAATCCGCGGGAGAAAACGCCTGAAAAAAGCTTTCCTTATCCGGGAAATACAATGCTTTCATATCTTTTAAAGATGCGGCTCCCTCATACATCGCCCTCGACAGCTCTCCGATGCAGATCAGCCGGTCAACACCCGCCCTCGCCGCGTAAGCGCCAACGTCCGCATGCAGGGCAAGCTCCTCTTCCCCCAGTTCAAACATATCGCCGAGAATGGCGGTTTTAAGACCCTTTGCCGACATCAGCAGGTCAATGGCGGATTTCATGGAGACCGGATTGGCGTTATAACAGTCATCAATGACCGTCATGTCCCCTTTGCGGATGATGTGGCTGCGGCCGTCCACCGCCCGCACGGAGGCGATGCCGTTCACAATTTCTGTCTGGGTCAGTCCCAGCAGGTGTCCCACCGCGGCTGCCGCCATGGCATTTGTCACCATGTGTTCGCCCGGCAGAGGGACAAATGCCTCCACGCTCTCTCCGAAGATATTCATCACAAAACGGCTGCCAAAAAGGTCGGTGTCCAGGACTTTTTCCAGATATACATCTGTGCCTTCCATATCCGACGGATCCGTTTGTTTCCGGCTGTCCGGACTTTCATTTTTCAACGCCGTCCCGGCAATACAGTCTCTGACAGCAGCATTCCGGCCAAAATAAACCGGCCTTCTCCCCCGCACTTCCTGTACCGTCACCAGCTTGTCATCATCCCCGTTTAAGACCGCCCTGCCATTCTCAGGCAGCCCCTGAAAGATCGCCGTCTTCGCCTTGAGAACCCCGTCCCGGTCACCCAGGTTCTCTAAGTGGCATTGGCCAATATTCGTAATGACAGCGATGTCAGGTCTGGCGATGGCCGTCAGCCGCTCCATTTCCCCGAAATGATTGATCCCCATCTCCACGACTGCCGCCTCGTGCTCGTCGCGGGTGCGCAGAATGGTCAGCGGCACACCAATTTCATTATTATAATTGCCCGCGGTCTTTAAGACGCGAAATTTACCGGAGAGCGCGGCGGCAATCATCTCCTTGGTACTGGTCTTGCCCACACTGCCGGTCACGCCGACTACCGGGATGGTCAGCTGCTGCCGATAATAGGCCGCGACCTGCTTTAAGGCCTGAAAGCTGTCCTCCACCAGAATATAGGGAATATCCACGTCCGGCGCCTTCTCGCATACCACGAGTGCCGCGCCTTTGTCCGCCACCTGTCCAATAAAGCTGTGGCCGTCCACCCGCTCACCGCGGGTCGCAAAAAACAGATATCCCGGCTCAATTTTGCGGGAGTCCAGGTCAGCGCCGGTGATCTCAAATGCTTCCCTTCCTTCGCCGTTATGCAGAGGCCTGTTCAGACAGGCCGCGATATTCTGTAATGTCATATTTTTCATCATTTTCCTCCGGAAAGGGCCAGTTTTGCCCACGCAGCCAGGACACGCCCGCAGCAGGGCAGGGCGCAGTCCGCGCCGTCTCACATTCCTGCCGCGAACAGTCTATTCCTGCTTTCTCAGGGAAAGATCAATAAGCCACTGGCAAAGCGCAGCATAATCCTTACCCAGGACAGCCGCCTCCTGCGGCAAAAGTGACGTTGGTGTCATGCCGGGCAGTGTATTGGCCTCCAGACAGTAAATGCTGCCGTCTTCTCCCATCATGAAATCCATGCGGGCGTAATTTTTCAGATGCAGAACCCGGAAAACCTTCTCCGCGCAGGCCTGCATTTCCTCCGTTTTTTTCGCGGACAGGTCCGCCGGGCAGGTTTCCACCGTGCTTCCGGGCTGATATTTGTTTTTGTAATCATAAAAGCCGGTGATGGGAGCAATCTCGATGACAGGCAGAGCCTTGCCGTCCACCACGCCCACACTGAACTCGCGGCCTTTGATATACTGCTCAATAATGATCTCGTCATCGAAGGAAAAAGCACCAGCCTTCGCCGCCTCATATTCTGACGGGTCTGTCACAATATAGGTGCCCACACTCGACCCGCCGCTGCAGCACTTGACCACCAGCGGGAACGGCACCGTCATGGGATCTTCTTCTCCCTTTTTTAAGGAAATACCGGCAGGCGTCGGAATGCCATGCTCACGGAAAAGATCTTTCGCGATGGATTTGTCCATCGCCAGGGCACAGCTCACATAATCCGTCCCTGTATAGCGGATACCCATCAGGTCAAAATACGCCTGGATCTTCCCATTCTCACCCTCTGCTCCGTGCAGCGCCATAAAGACCACGTCCGCCTCCTGGCAGAGCGCGATCACGTTCGGCCCGAAAAAGCATGTTTTATAATCCGGGCGCATGGCGATCACCTGGCTCAAATCCGGGTGTTCCACGCCTACGGTCCCAATCTCGGCCGCCCAGTCTTTTTCCAAAGCAAAAATATCCGCCGGGATTTCCCCCGGCATTCCCAGGAACACATCCAACAAAATCACCTGATGTCCCAGACTTTTTAACGCCCGATAAGCGCCCATACCGGATGAAAGCGACACATCGCGCTCCGTACTGATTCCCCCGGCTAATACTACTATCTTCATACAAAATCCCTCACATAATCGTTACTATCATATGCCAGACAGAATTTCCCCGTGCCAGGCACCCACTGATCATAGCATATAATTTCCGTCTTTTCAATCCTGCTGTACGGCCATATTTCATGTGAAATATCTCCCGACAGCGGCCAACCGCACCCGGCAATCAGTCTTCCTCCTGTGACACCGGCAGCGTAAACACAAACTCCGTTCCCGCCCCCAGGGTACTGATCACGTTGATATGCTCCCCGTGCGAGCGGATGATCTCCTTGGTAATGGAAAGCCCCAGACCGGTTCCCTTTTTGTCCTTTCCACGGGAGTTGTCCGATTTATAGAACCGCTCCCAGACCAGGCTCAGCTCCTCCTTCGGAATTCCGATCCCGTAGTCCTTGACAGAGACATAGAGCTTATTCTTTTTCTCGGTGGCCTCAATCTGGATTCTGGAATTCTGGTGACTGAATTTGATCGCGTTGTCTAACAGATTGTACAGAACCTGCTGGATTTTTTCCATGTCCGCGTTGACGTAAAGCTCGTCGCCGGTCAATATCAGCTGCAGACGGATATTCTTATCCCTGCACCGGCCCTCGAAGGTCGCCGCCACCGAACGGATCACCGTGTTGATGTCAAAATCCGTGCGGTTGAGCATCATCCCTTTGGTGTTCAGATTATTTAACTGTAAAAGAGAATTGGTCAGCTTGGTCAGGCGCTGCGTTTCATTTAAAACGATCTGAATATATTTTTCATGAAGCTCCGGCGGAATGGTGCCGTCGAGCATGGCCTGCAGATAGCCCTGGATGGAGGTTAAGGGCGAGCGGAAATCGTGGCTGACATTGGCGACAAACTGCTTCTGATTGTCCTCCGAGTGGGCGATCTCCCCCGCCATGTAGGAAAGAATGCCGGCCAGATATCCCAGCTCATCGTTGCTCTCCGGCTGCAGGTCATAGTGATAATTGCCGGAGGCGTACTGCTCCGTGGCGGTGGTAATCCGCCGCAGCGGAATATAGACAAAAGCCGTGAAAAAGAGCAGGATAATCAAAGACAGCGCCAGCAGAATCGCAAACATCAGGAACATAAAGCCCTGTATGTCATTGTAGCTTTGTACGATATTGGAGTAAGGATAATGAATCACCACATATCCGTTGATCTGATAGGTGTCATCCGTGGTGATGGACGCCAGAACGCTCAGCTGTTCCTCGTCAAAGTAATCAAAAAAAGTCCCTGTGGTATAATAATTGCCCGCCAGCGCGGAGGTATCAAACCCTTCCACAATAATGACGTCGTCCACATCCATCTCCATGGAAGAATTGAGCACCATACGGCCGCTGGGGTTTAAAATCCAGATTTCCGCGCTGGTGAAGGCCGAGAAGGTGTCCAGCTGCGATTTGACGCTCTCCAGGGTCGCATCACCGGTATAGAGGCCGGATGCGTAGGTGTCCGCGATAGTGACAGCCTCCCGGTACAGAGCCAGAGCCTGTTTTTTCTCAAAATAGCGTGTCAGCACCTGCGGCATGAAAAAAGCAATGGCCAGATAGGCGAACACACCATAAATGACGTATCCCAGCAAAAAGGTCCAGTAAATACTGCGGCGGCGCATAATATCCTCCTATCTGGTCTCAAACTTGTAGCCGATGCCCCAGATCGTCGCGATTTTCCAGTGCGGGTGATCCTTGATTTTCTCCCGCAGGCGCTTGATGTGCACATCCACGGTGCGGGTGTCGCCCATGTATTCGTATCCCCAGATCTGATCCAGAAGCTGCTCTCTGGTGAAAACATGATTGGGCGAGGACGCCAGGAAATATAAAAGCTCCAGCTCCTTGGGCGGCATATCGACCGTTTTTCCCATATAGGTGACAGAATAGTTGGTCAGGCTGACCGTCAGATCCGGGTAGGAAACAGCTTTAATTCCCGGCTGAATTTCCTCCTGCACCACAGGCTTGCAGCGGCGCAGCACGGCCTTGACCCGCGCCACCAGCTCCTTGGAATCAAACGGCTTTTCCATATAATCGTCGGCCCCCAGCTCCAGCCCCAGCACCTTATCGAAGACTTCTCCCTTGGCAGAGAGCATGATGATGGGGGTTGTAGAGGTGGCTCTGATTTCCCGGCAGACCTGATAGCCGTCGATGCCCGGAAGCATCAGATCGAGCAAAATCAGATCCGGCTGAAAGCTTTTGTGGGCCAGAAGTGCGCTCTCCCCGTCGCTGACAATCCGCGTGTCAAAGCACTCCTTGGTAAGATAAAGACTGATCAGTTCAGCGATATTCGCATCGTCGTCCACGATCAGGATTTTCTGTTTTGAGGTCATAAAACAACTCCTTCGCAAATTACTTAAACACAGCGATAGTCACGCCATAGTCTCCCTCCCCGGCTTCTCCGAGGCGGTAGGATTTGATGTAGGAGGTGCGCTTTAAGTGCTGATGCACTGCGTTGCGAAGCGCCCCGGTTCCCTTACCGTGGACAATGCGCACGGACTGTAAATGGGACAGATACGCATCGTCCAGATATTTATCCAGCTTCGAGAGCGCCTCGTCCACCGTACAGCCCAAGAGGTTAATCTCCGGGGAGATGGTAAGCGCCTTGGATAAGCCGCCGGTGCCGGTACCGCTCTTTTTTACGGGGACGGCGGCGGGGGCGGGAGCCTCCTCGGCCAGTACAAGGTCACTGATATTTACCTGCGTCTGCAGGATGCCGCACTGGATGAAAAGGTTGCCTTTTTTGTCCGGCAGGGAATAAATCGTGCCTGTCAGTCCGGAGGAAACAACGCGGATGGATGTACCGAGCTGAATATCTTTTGAAGTCAGGGGTTTCCCGACCTGCGCCTGCTTCTGCGCCTTAACCGAAAGCTTCGCGTTCTGTTTATCGATTTTCTCGCGCAGCTTCGCGCGCTGCTTTTCCAGGTCACCCACAGTAGAGGAGTGGGATTTATTCATCTGACGGATGGTCTCGTCCGCGGTGTCCTTGGCATCCTGCAAAATAGCGCGGGCCTGCTCGTTGGCCTCCCGTAAAATCTTATTCTTCGAGGCATCCAGCTTCTCCTGCTTTTCCTCAAGCTCCTTTTTCAGCCTTTTGATCTCGGCCTTATTGGCCGCGATTTCCTTCTGATCGCGCTCCAGTGTCTTCCTGCTTTGCTCTAAACTCGCAATCACGTCCTCAAAGCTTTCCTTATCGGAGCTGATCTGCTCCTTTGCCGCGTCGATGATGCTCTGTGAAAGCCCCAGCCGCCTGGAAATGGCGAAGGCGTTGCTCTTACCCGGAATACCGATCAGGAGTCGATATGTCGGCCTTAAGCTGGCTACGTCAAACTCACAGCAGGCGTTTTCCACAAAGGGCGTGGAGAGCGCGTAGAGCTTTAATTCGCTGTAATGAGTGGTCGCCATGGTGCGGATACCGCGGTCGTGGAGATAATTTAAAATCGCGATGGCTAAAGCCGCGCCCTCGGTGGGATCGGTTCCCGCGCCCAGCTCATCGAAAAGGCAGAGACTGTCCTGGTCAGCGTATTTTAGAATCGATACAATATTGGTCATGTGCGCCGAAAAGGTACTCAGGCTCTGCTCGATGCTCTGCTCATCACCGATATCCGCGTACACACGGGTGAAAAGCCCCAATTCAGAGCGGTCTAAGGCCGGAATATGCAGTCCCGCCTGCCCCATCAGGGTAAATAAACCCACCGTTTTTAAGGAAACGGTCTTGCCGCCGGTGTTCGGACCGGTGACGATCAGAAGGTCGAAGTCCCGCCCCAGGCTGATGTCAATCGGCACCACGGTTTTGGGATCGAGCAGGGGATGACGGCCGCCCCTAATCCGGATCTCGTGATCCGCATTGAAAAGCGGGCGGGTCGCGTTCATATCCATCGCCAGCTGCGCCTTTGCGAAAATAAAGTCAAGCTTCGTCATCAGCTTCTGATTGCGCAGAAGCTCTTTGGTATGCGCGCCGGCCAAGGCGCTTAAATCGGCTAGGATCTGATGAAGTTCCTCCTGCTCCTCGATCTCCAGCTCGCGAATCTCATTGTTTAAGGAAACAACCGCAGCCGGCTCGATGAAATAAGTGGAGCCGGTGGAGGACTGGTCGTGGACCATGCCGGAAACCTGTCCCTTATACTCCGCGCGCACAGGCAGGCAGTAGCGGTTGTCACGCATGGTGATGACGGCGTCCTGCAGCATGGTACGCATGGAGCCGGTGACCATACTGTTTAACTGCGTATGGATGCGGTCCGTCGTGACCCGCATCTGCCTGCGAATCCTCTTTAAATTAGAGGAGGCATCGTCCGCGATTTCATCCTCGCTTAAAATACAGCGTCGAATCTCTCCGGAAATCTGCGGCAGGGGACTCAAGCCCTCGAACAGCTCCGTCAAAGAATCGTCCGGCGCACCATCCTTCACCTGGCGGCCGTAGCGTCTGACGCGCTCCGTATTCTCCAAAAGCCCCGCAATCCCCAAAAGCTCCGGGACCGCCCGGGCGCTGCGGATCGCCAGAGAGTTGACGGCATAGCCAATATCGCGGTTGCTGCCGAAGGAGGTCCTGCCGTGGGCAAAAAGACGAGCAAGGGCGTCCGCGGTCTGCGTCTGCGCCTGATTGATCTGCCCAATGTCAGCAGAGGGCGTCAGCGCCTCGCACATGGCCTTACCGGGGGCAGAGTTTGCCCTGTCAGAGAGCATGGAGATGATTTTGGGGTATTCTAATATTTTCAGTCCTTTTTTATTC
>JAJPXG010000137.1 GCA_021205565.1 Lachnospiraceae bacterium
GCGGCTCGGACGGCTTTTCCGGCATCACCGCCAATCCCTGTGTGGGACGTTTCTCCGACATTCTGGTATCCAAGGGCGGCACGACGATTTTAACTGAGGTGCCGGAGATGTTTGGCGCGGAGACGCTTTTGATGAACCGCTGCGCCAATGAGGAGCTCTTCCATAAGACGGTAGACCTGATCAATGATTTTAAAAATTATTTCAAGTCACATAATCAGACCATCTATGAGAATCCGTCCCCCGGCAACAAAAAGGGCGGCATTTCCACCTTAGAGGATAAGTCCTTAGGCTGCACACAGAAGTCCGGGTCATCCCCGGTCAAGGGCGTCTTAGCCTACGGCGAGCGGGTTACCACACCGGGACTGAATCTGTTAAGCGCTCCCGGCAACGACCTGGTGGCTTCGACGGCCTTAGCAGCCAGCGGCGCGCATATCGTCCTGTTCACCACCGGACGCGGCACACCGTTCGCCTCCCCGGTGCCGACGGTAAAGATTTCCACTAACTCGCGCCTGGCGGGCAAAAAGTCCAACTGGATTGATTTCAACGCCGGTGTGCTGGTGGAGGATCAGTCCATGGCGGACACCGCGCAGAAGCTTTTTGATTATGTGGTGGCAGTGGCCTCCGGCGAGAAGGTCTGCTCGGAGCAGAATGGGTTCCACGACATGGCGATCTTCAAGCAGGGCGTAACTTTATAGAAATCCATTATGCCGGAAATATCGGGCAGATTCTGTTCCCTGTTTCCGGCATTGTTTTTTCGTAAAAGTGCGAAAGGTGTTTTATGAAAGAAAAACTGTTAAGGGCCTATGAGGCCATGAAATCCGGTGATTTTACTTCCGATCTGGTAAAAGAGACAGCAGAGGAGATCAAAACATTGCCGAGAAATGGGTTTGGCGTCTTTGACCTGTCTTCGGTTTCTGACAATGTCTATGAGGCCGGCAGCTATGTTTATCCGGTATATATGCTCTATGAGACGAAGGCAAACGGCAAGAAGGGCTACATGGATCTGATGGCGCAGCTTCGCACCCTGTCGCTGCAATATGACCATGATCCGTCTTTGAAAAACGCGGCCTTTTATCTGGATATGATGGTGAAATGCATCGACGCCATCAGCCCGGAGATTTATGAACTGTATCGCGAGCTGATTTCCATGTTCCGCGCACGGATGAAGGGTGCACTGATGATGGCGGAAGGCGAAAGCGGCGCGGCGGTTCGTCTGATCGGCGTTTCCATTGAGAAGGCCTGCGACATGGACATCATTCTGGCGGAGAAATATATCGACACCGCGAAAGCGCTTCAGGAGGCATGAATATGAATATTTCACTGGTAATGAGTACAGCCAGAAGCGCTGTCATTGAAATCGAGGACGGCGGACGTTATTTCACAAAGAAGCCGTATGAGATAAAACTGAACGGATCAGTGTACGGGAAAACCGACCGGACTATCACCAATTTATTCAACTTAAAGCCGGAGACACAGTATCTGGCGGAGATTTACGATGGGGAGAAGGTTGTCGGCAGTATTGAATTTACGACGGATTATGAGTATGTGACGCTGGATGTGCGCAAATTTGGCGCAAAGGGAGACGGCGTGACGGATGATACGCATTTCATTCAGGCAGCCATCATGGCCTGCCCGAAATACGGCAGAGTATTGATTCCGGCGGGCACCTACCGCATCACATCCCTGTTTTTAAAGAGCAATCTGCGGCTGGAGCTGGCAGAGGGCGCGGAGTTAAAGGCGTTTACTGACAGGAGCAAGTTTGCGACCATGCCGCCCAGCATTGAGAGCTACGATGAGAAGGACGAGTATTTCCTGGGCACCTGGGAGGGCAATCCGCTGCCCATGTTTGCCGCCATCATCAGCGGCTACCAGGTGAAAAATGTGATCATTTACGGTCCGGGTAAGATCAACGGCAATGCCAGCAAGCAGGACTGGTGGAACAATCCGAAGGTCATGAACATCGCGTTCCGCCCCAGGCTTTTCCATATCAATCACTGCAAGGATGTTACGCTGCAGGGTATCACGGTGTGCAATTCCCCGTCGTGGACGCTGCACCCGTTCTTTTCCAAGAATCTGCGTTTTATTGGCATTACGATCAATAATCCTTCGGACTCCCCCAATACTGACGGTCTTGACCCGGAATCCTGCAAAAATATCGACATTCTGGGCGTGCGCTTCTCCCTGGGTGATGACTGCATTGCGGTGAAATCCGGCAAGATTTACATGGGAAGCCGCTTCAAAAAGCCTTCGGAGAATATCATGATCCGCCAGTGCCTGATGGAGGACGGCCATGGTGCGGTGACGCTCGGCAGCGAGATCGGCGGCGGCGTAGTGAATCTGACCGTGCAGGACTGCCTGTTCCGCAACACGGACAGGGGTCTTCGCATCAAGACCCGCAGAGGCCGCGGCAAGGACGCAATTCTGTCCAATATTACATTTAAGAATCTGACGCTCGACAACGTTATGACGCCGCTCGTCGTGAATGCGTTTTATTTCTGCGATCCGGACGGACGCACGGAGTATGTGCAGTCCCGGGAGGCGTATCCGGTGGATGAACGCACCCCGGTGCTGAAAAAAATGCTCTTTGAAAATATGGAGTGCACCAACTGCCACGTGGCGGCGGCCTATTTTGACTGCCTGCCCGAGCAGAAGATGGAGGAGCTGGAATTAAAGCACGTGCACATCAGCTACGCGGACGACGCGAAAACGGATGTGCCGGCCATGTCCGAGGGCGTGGCGCCGTGTTGTAAAAAGGGTCTTTTTGCCCGCAACATTCACAAGCTGATTCTGGAGGATGTGACGATTGACGGGCAGGAGGGCGAGCCGATGGAACTGATCGGCGTGGATACGCTGATCCAGAAGTGAAATAAGGAGGTAAAACATGCAGTTAGGACTTCGTTTACATGATACGAGAAATCTGCCTTTCGATGAGAGAATTGCCGAGGTGGCGGCACAGGGCTTTTCCTGCGGGCACTTAGCGCTCGCAAAGGTATTTCCCAAGGAGATCAGTACCGCGGACGAGGCGCTGACCCCCGGCTTTGCTAATTATGTGAGAAAGGTATTCGTCAAGCATAATGTGGACTGTGCGGTGTTGGGCTGTTATTTAAACCTGGCCAATCCGAATCCGGTCACGCTTGCGCAGACAACCCATCGGTATATGGCGAATATCCGCTTCGCGGCGGCTCTGGGCGCGGGCGTGGTAGGCACTGAGACCGGTGCGCCGAATGAGGACTACACCTATGGCCCGGAGTGCTATACCGAGGAGGCTTTGCAGATTTTCATCAAAAATCTGCGCCCTGTGGTGGAGTACGCCGAAAAGATGGGTGTGATCGTGGCCATCGAGCCGGTGTTCAAGCACATCGTCTGCAATCCGGAGCGGACCCGCAGGGTGCTGGATACCATTAACTCCCCGAATTTGCAGATCATCTTTGACCCGGTCAATCTGCTGGATATTTCCAACATTGATCACGCGGATGAGGTGTTTGCGGAGGCCATCGACGCCTTCGGGGATGATGTGGCGGTCATGCATTTAAAGGATTATCGTGTGCAGGACGGCAAGCTCTTGGCCTGCGGCGCCGGGCTCGGCGAGATGAACTTCGACCGCATCATGAAGTTTTTAAAGACAAAGAAGCCGTACATTTACGCGACGCTGGAGAACACCACGCCTGAGGACGCGGTGCAGTGCAGAGAATTCCTGGAGAAGGAATACGAAAAGGCGTAAGGCAGAATATCCATTTCAAAACGGGGAGAATGCCGGCTGATGAAAGAGAGAGCTGACTGGACTGGCAGACAGATCTGACATTCTGCGGCAGACAAAACCGGTTGGAAATCGGTAATGGAAATCAATAGTGTTTATTCTTCCGAAAATGTACCGTTGTTCCGGAGGAACGGATACCGCTGTTCC
>JAJPXG010000073.1 GCA_021205565.1 Lachnospiraceae bacterium
TATATTGGAGCACAGCGTTCCAAAAAAGAAAATATACAGGAAAATTCCTAACAATCTAAGGCAGAGAGTACTCTTATGAACCGGAAATTATACTGGGCGGTGTTGTTGAATCCGGTATTTCTGATTCTATATGGCTTTGGCCTGTCAGCGCTGTGCAGCCTTTGTGAATACGGAGGGGTCCGGCAGAGACTGCCGTTGATCGCGGCAGCTTTTGCCTGCGGGCTTTTCTGGTTTCTGACCTGGACGATCCTTTATTTTATCAGAAAAAAGAAACCGGGAAAAAGGGTAATTGGAGCAAAGTGGTCAAAATGGGTTCTTCTAGTGGAACTGGTTGTCCTGCTTGGGCTGACAGGATACTATGGATACCGGATTTATCAGTCCGCACAGCATTACAACGGGCGTCTGGGAACTTATCTGTATAACAGAAAGACCACAAGAAGTATTGCACTGGATGATACAGACCGCGATTTCCTGGCAAATGGTCTGAACGGAATTTTTGATTCGCTGGAAGAGGAGTGTGGACTGAACCGTGACTGGGAGCTGTATGCGGCGGATACGCTGGTTCTTGAGATGGACGAGTATGGGACGATCCTTTCGCTGGAAGTGCTTCTGTACGCTTTTGATGAAGAAGGAGACTATCACGGATGGCTGATAGATTATGACGGCTCAAAAAGCGACGAAATGACCGTATATCTGGGTTCGCGCGCGAATACGGATTATATGGAGCAGGAGCAGTTATCTCCCATGTTTGAGATGATAGATTCACTCATAAGTGATTTGAACACTTCCATGCTGGAGCGCTTTGGATTTCGGATTTCAGCTTCTGCGGAAGAGACGGAGGGAGAAAATCTGTCAGATATGAGGACAGAAGAGGATATTGTTTTTACGCTTCGCTACAGCGGATATGGTACGGGAAATTCTCCTCAATCCGCCTCAGACCCTTCGTACGTGTGGTATTATCTGTCAAAAGAGGATATTGAAAGCGCTAATCAGACAGATGGCGATATAGACGGTTTCCTGATGTCCCTTTACAGGAATGATACCAAGGTATTAACTATGGTGACGGGCGTGGGAACCCTGGATACAGTGGAGGAAATAAAGGCCCGGGAAGAGGAGGAGGAACGGCTTGCGGAAATTGAGGCGGCGAAGCAGAAAGGCAAGACCCTGATTGGCGGTCAGGAAGGAATGACCTTTTATCTGGATGAAAATACATCCATGAGCCTGACGGTCATTGACGCAGCTGCGGGAAGCCGCTGGTATTCCTTTGAAAATGGTAGTATTTATAACGAGGATCCGTTCAACGGCCGCTGGGGAGTGGCGGAATCCATTTACTTTCTGGACGAGAAAACGGGTTTTATCCTGATCAGCTATGCCTCCCAGGATTCGTCTTATATTTATTATACTTCCGACGGAGGGGAAACCTTTGAGGAGGAGCTTCTTCCGGTTGGTGACGGCGAGGAGGATATGAAGGGGAACGCCTTTGATTTTACGCCGGAGGATATGGACTATGTCTACACGCCCTATGAGGAGGATGGGATCTTGTATGTGAAGGTTTCCAGTGATTCTGCCTCAGAGGTATATATGTACCTGCTGTTCAGTTCTGAGGATGCCGGAGCCAGCTGGCAGTATGTTTCTTTTCAGGATGATTATAGTGAGCATTAAAAGTCCGCACTGAAAAAGTTTCAATGTGCCGGATTGAGTTCGTTTCCGAAGGTGTGAGGGCAGGAAAGCGGTAACAATGAAGAAGAGAAAAATCCGGATAGTCTTAGTAGGAATCATGATATGCCTGGCGTTTGTGGGAGCAGGCCTGATATGGAATAAGATGACGGATTATTCCGCGCCCCTCAAAATCAACTGGGTGTTGTGGAATGTAATGATATCCCGTATTACAGCTACAGGGAGATCGTGGCGCTGTTGGACGAGTCGCATCTGAAGGAGATTCCGGCTGCGAATGGGTAAGGAAAAAGAAATTTACGGAGGTTTTTTGTTGAAAAATATAGTAAAGTTGCTCCGACGCTATAGACGGATATTAATTCCGATCGAAACTCTGGCACTTGTATTCTGTGTGTTTATGCTGCTGCGTTCTTCGAATGATAACGAAAGTGTTTCCGATATGCCGGAGTTAGATGGCGATTATGCTTATGTGTGTATTCAAATTGTTGAGATTGATCTTGAAAATTATATTGTCCGGGGTGAGGTGATTGACTTTGAAGACGTTTCATTATCCGGTGTTAACGTGGGACTGCTGCCTGTTGGAAGTACGGGTTTCATAGATTTATCAGGAATGAATGGACCGTTTTATTCTTTTTTTAAGCTTGTGTCAGAGGGCCAGGTATATGTTGTTTCATATGCGGATAAAGGGCAGACCGATTTCCCAATTGAAGCTGTTTCGCTTGAAAACATGACTAATTTTCGGGAACGTGTGGCCACAAGTAACGGTGCCGAAGAGACAATAGATGAATCTTTCATGGAGGATTCGGATGTTTGGGATGAATTGACAGGTGTATCGGAGGCAGATCAGGAGGAAGCTGGCAGCGTTGAAATAACAGTTCCAAAGAAGGCTGATGTGATGGCTATGAGAGAAATCGTACTGGACGGAATGTCTGAGGAAGAAACCGATAACCTCTGTTCCCTGATCAAAGAGGCGAATACCGAAATGGAATCTTTGATTATATATGATAAGTTCTTCTCGCGTCTGTCTGACCCGGATGATCTGAAATGGAACTATTTTGACGAAAGCGGTGAAATTCAGATCGGATGGGCTACCGGCGATGATGAACAGACAATACAGGAAATTATGGATAATGAAGGCCTGATAGAGGCTGAGTATTATGAAATGTATGGGAGTAAGGTTGTAGCGGAGAATAAATACAGCGCCGAAGAGTTTGCTCAGTTACTGGAGGAAATACAGGGATCCGTTTTAAATGAGGCGCTGAAAAACGATCTGCAGCAAATCATTGATGAAGCAAGGCTTGCCGCTGAGACCCATGATGTGGAACATGCTGAAAAGCTGTATTACCTCTTGCACGACATGGATTATTTTCTATTGAATTATCGGCTGGATACAGAAGGGCAGTATGTCAAGGATAAATCCACAATTTCCAAGTATTATGGAGTGCTTTCTGTTTATGATTGATGAAAAGCTCCAGTCAGGTCGTTCACTCATCACCTGACTGGAACTTCTGCCGTGCGAAAGAGAAGCTACTGAGATTTAAAGTCTTGACGCAATGGAACTGCGGTCACTATTTTTGATTTTATTAAAAAATTACTTGTTATAGGGAAAAAACATTAATATAGTTGTATTAACAACGGGAACTTGAATGAATACCAAAAATGGAGGGCGAAGCGTTGCAGACAGAGTACAAAAAGAAGCGGTTAAATACATTAACTCAGCAGATATGCAGCTTGTTCCGGAAGATGCTCCGGAACCAGACGAAATAGAAGCTATAAAGGCCGCCAGATTGGACACAGCGCCAACGGTACCGCATAATGCTATTGACTGGGATACTTAAAGCTTTACTGTAACGGCCGCGGGAAGTGCCCTTCCGGAAGTAAAAAAATTCGGAAAGGCACTTCTCTTTTTTTGTCACATATACTGGTAGAAAGGGTTTTTGGAGGCTGAAATGCAGACCTTCCTAAAGCCTCTTTCCCCCGCGGAGGAAGCGTGTTGTCTTCAGCTTCTGCACGGGGAGGATGAGGAGGCGGCATTCCTTGCCAGAGATAAACTGATCATGCACAACCTCCGCTTAGTGGCCCACATCGCCAGGAAATATCAGGGTCCCGGGCAGGAGGCGGAGGATTATATATCCATCGGTATTCTGGGACTTTTAAAAGCCATTGATACCTTTGACGCCGGGCGCGGAAAGCTCGCGACGTATGCGTGCAGGTGTATTGAAAATG
>JAJPXG010000043.1:0-1832 GCA_021205565.1 Lachnospiraceae bacterium
GTTCAATGCTATCGAAGTTCTAAGCTCGTGAAAAACCTCACTAAGAACTTCGATATGCTTTCTCACTAAGCTCTACCCGTAGGGCATGCTGTGCAGGTGTTCGCCGCAGGCTCACCTCACTAAGTGTTCAATGCAAAAAAAATGTGCAAACCGTTTCTGGTTTGCACATTTTAATCAGCACTTTAAATGGTTGCTTCCACTTCGATTATTATAAGAAACATCCGCTTTTTTTGCAAGTTATTTTTCAGGATTTTCGCGGGCTTGCTTATGCTTCTTCCTTCGCGGCAGCCTCAATTTCCTTCTGGCAGATGTCAGCCGGAGCCTGCTCATACCTGGCGAACTCATAAGAGAAGGTACCAGTGCCGCCGGTCATGGAGCGAAGATCCGTGGAATAACCATACAGCTCCATCTGCGGGATATCCGCTACGATTTCTGTCTTGCCGCCGCCCTGCGGATTCATGCCGAGCACTCTGCCGCGGCGCTTGTTTAAATCACCCATAACGTCGCCGGTATTGGTGTCGTCCACCACAACCTTTAATGAGACTATAGGCTCTAAAAGCACCGGAGATGCATCCATAAAGCCTTTCTTAAACGCGCCTACCGTGGCGATCTTAAACGCCATCTCAGAGGAGTCTACCGGATGATAGGAACCATCATACAGAACCGCTTTGACGCCAACTACAGGATATCCAGCCAGGGGGCCCTTCACACAGCAGTCCTGCAGTCCCTTCTCAACAGCCGGATAGTAGTTCTTGGGAACGGTTCCGCCAACAACTTCCTGGGTAAACACATAAGGCACCGTCATATCATCGGACGGGGAGAAGCGCATCTTTACGTGACCGTACTGGCCGTGTCCGCCGGACTGCTTTTTGTGCTTGTACTCCACATCAGCGGTCTTACGGATGGTCTCACGGAACGCTACGCGGGGTTTCTCTAAGAGCATCTCCACCTTATACTCATTGAGCAGGCGGCTCGCAATCACATCCAGATGCAGATCGCCCATGCCGTAAATCAGCATCTGACGGTTCTCGCTGTCATTGACAGTTCTGATGGTCAGATCCTCTGTGCCGATCTTGTTCAGGGACTGCGCCAGCTTATCGATTTCGTCTTTATTTTTTGCCTTGTATGCCTTGTATGTATACGGTTTGGAAATCTCGGCCTTTCCATAAAGAATCGGTGTCGCCTTGGTCGCCAGGGAATCGCCGGTGCGCGCGTCAGTCAGCTTGGCTAAAGCGCCCAGGTCGCCGGCGTGCAGCTCCTTTACCTCGACAGGCTTGTTGCCCTGCAGGACATAGAGCTTGCCAACCTTATCCTCAACCTCGCGCTCCACATTATATACGGTGTCATCAGACTTTAAGACGCCGGAGCAGACCTTGATCAGGCTGTACTTGCCGATAAACGGATCCATCATGGTCTTATAAATATACGCGGACTTCGCCTTGGAGAAGTCATAATTGGCCTGGTAGATCTCATTGCTCTTGCGGTTGATGCCGGCAATCTGACGCATATCCGGGCTGGGCATATATTTCACAATATCGTCTAAGAGCGCGTAAACACCCTGAATCACAATGGAAGATCCCGGAGAAACCGGAACCACAGAGCCGTCGCAGACAGAATGCTTGAGCGCCGCGCGGATCTCATCCACCGAGAACTCATCGCCCTCAAAATAGCGCTCCATCATCTCCTCGCTGGTCTCCGCCACTGATTCAATCAAAGCCTCACGGTACTTCTCCAGATATGGCTGGCAGTAGTCCGGGATGTCGCAGGAGACAACCTCCTTGCCGGACCAGCGGTTGCCGGTCTCGCTGACCACATTGACATAGCAGGTGTGT
>JAJPXG010000043.1:1842-3845 GCA_021205565.1 Lachnospiraceae bacterium
ATCAACATCCATGCCGCTGACGAAGATCATTCGTGGAAGCTAATATTTCTCACACAGATCCCAGGCGCGCTTCGCACCGGCTTCCACACCGGCTTTGCCGTTGATTACAATCACGGCTCCGTCAGCTGCGGAGAGTGCTTCTTCCACTTCACCCACAAAATCAAAAAAGCCGGGTGTATCCAGGATGTTGATCTTATATCCTTCCCACTCAAGGGGAATCACTGAGGTAGAAATTGAGATCTTACGTTTCTGCTCTTCCTTTCCGAAATCACTAAGCGATGTGCCGTCATCCACTTTGCCCAGACGGCTGGTAATGCCGGACAAATATGCCATCGCTTCCACCAGGCTGGTCTTGCCTGCGCCGCCGTGTCCGAGTAAAGCAATGTTTCTGATCTTATCAGTTGTGTAAACGTTCATACATTCATACCTCCAAAAATTTAGCAGTCTGAGATTCTCCCAATAGATTGCACATGGTTGAATCGTTCAACAATCTTCATTATGATACATGATTTTCATTCTCTTTGCAATACTTTTTGTGAAAATGTATTATTTAAACCGAAAAACCGGCTTTTTAGTTGTGCCACTTTTACAAATTACGACGTTTTATCGGTGCTATTTTGTGTCTTGCCATTTTTTCTGCCTTATGCTATAGTCAGAAACGACTGAAAAGAAAGGAGATTCCATCATGGCACAAAAGCAAACCGGGAAATCCGGCAAAAAAGGCCTGATTGCGGTGCTGATCCTGGTGGCACTGATCGCGTTATTCGCTGTCATCTATACGGTTATGTCTCCGTCCGCATCTGAGGGGAGCAAGGCTTTGACGATCGAAGTGATCGACAATGAGGGAGTGACTACCTCTTATTCCATAAAAACGGACGCTGAGTACCTGCGTCAGGCAATGGACGAAACCGAGGGGCTGACATACGACGGCACAGAATCCGACTATGGAATGTACGTGGAAACTGTCAACGGTATTACTGCGGATTACAACACGGACGGCGCCTACTGGGCTTTTTATGTTGACGGCGAATACTGTAACTACGGCATTGACTCCCAGCCGGTCAACGACGGTGAGGTCTATACCATCGAGTACACGGTATACAGTTACTAAGCTTCAGTAAAAGAACCGTCTGCTTTCATACAGGAACGCAGGCGGTTCTTTTATGTGATCAAACTTAAGGAATATTATCAATATGAAATACAAATCCTTCATTTCAGTCAAGGATATCGCACTGATCGGCATGATGACCGCCACGATTGAGGTGGCAAAGGACACGCTTGCCTTTTTGCCAAATATAGAACTGGTGACTCTGCTGATTGTGCTTTATACCCTGTTCTTCGGTAAACGCATTTTATTTGCGATACCCGCATTTGTCCTTTTACAGGGTCTTTTGTACGGTTTCGGGCTGTGGTGGATCATGTATCTGTATGTCTGGCCGCTTCTGGCTCTTCTCACCTTTCTTTTCCGAAAACAGACCTCTCTTTTGTTCTGGAGCGCGTTCTGCGGTCTGTATGGACTTTTCTTCGGTGCCCTCTGCTCGCTGCCCTATATCATTCTCAGCGGTCCGGCCGCAGCTTTGGCCTGGTGGGTCGCGGGCATTCCCTTCGATATCGTCCACTGTATATCCAATACCGTTCTTTGCTTTGTGCTTTTTAAGCCGCTTCATCTGGCACTCGGGAAATTGAAAAATGCCTGGTTTTAGGCATGCCTGTTCAAACTCTCTTCTGCCCCTGTCAGAATGATTTCTTTTTTATCCATGGGGCCTTTCTTTCCTTGCCATTTTTTCTCTTTTGAGGTAACATAGAGCAGAAGCATATAAAAAGCGGCATCTGCCGGATATTCTTTTTATGTACTGTTTAATTCCCCCGTAAAAAGCGGGGATTCAAAGGAGCCTTTTCAATGGATACACTCACCTGTTCCTTTCTCGGACTCGGCCTGATCGGCGGTTCCATCGCCAGAGCCTTCCGCGAGCAATTCCCGGACATGAGAATCAAAGTATACG
>JAJPXG010000097.1 GCA_021205565.1 Lachnospiraceae bacterium
GCATTACATACAGCCAGGCTGAAGCTGGGCTTATAGCTGTGCATGGCTTTGACATAAGAACGCAGGAACTCATCGCTTCCAAAACTTCCCGCACGAACCGTTTTAGAAAGCTGGCTGTATGTAATGCCTCCGCCCGCAAGCGAGATACCGGCTCCGGTAATGGCGACCATGCTGTGGCTCTGATCAATATAGTCTGCCAACTGCTGAATTTTATCTACGTTCTGATTTCCTCTGGCAAATCTCATAAGCGTCACATCCTCTCAGTTTTCTGTTCATCCATTTCCATCCCGCAGTTCCTTTAACTTTTTGAATACGTCATCAGAGCCTTCCCGGATATTCAGATCCGCGATCCGGTCAAAGCCGGTATGCCCAGGATTGATCTGGACAATCACAGCATCGTTTTTTCGATAATCCCAGTAAACATCTCCGTAATTGCCCCGTGTCCCTATGACAAGAATCAGGTCGGCCGCGGAAATCCATTTTCTGGCTTTTCTGACATCTGCATCCCATACGCTGATATGGCTGTAGAGCGGCCAAGGTAAAATCTCGCCACCGCAGGATTCACACCTCGGCAGCTCCTCCTGTTTCCAGATGTCATACCCGTCATAATGGCGGCCGCACTTGGAGCAGCAGTTGACCTGGAGACTTCCCTGAATCTCTGCAACATTTTCAGAACCGGCGATTGTGTGCATGCAGTCCACATTTGTGGTAATAATTCCGGTCAGCTTTCCTTCCTTTTCCAGATCCGCCAGGGCATAATGGGCAAAGCTCGGCTGGTAGGAGAACATGGTCTCCAGATAGGTGGGCAGGAAAGAACTGTAGCCGTCCCCGGACCGGCGCATACCTCCGCGGTTGGAAAAGAACATCTGTCCATATGTGACTCCGCCGCCGGCGACCGAAATACCTGCGCCTGTCGTCGCGACGATATTGTGGCTGTGGTCAATATAATCAGCCAGCTGCTGAATGTTGTTCATGCTCCGGCCTCCAATGGAAATTTTCATAAGCGTCATATCCTTATAACATCTTGCGCAAAGCGCACCCCGCGCGACAGCGCGTGAATTCAGGAGTTGCCTGGAAGGTATCCGTCCATGACAGCATCCAGTACCTGTGCGGCATCCGCCCGGATATTCAGATCCGCCATCCGGTCGAACTGCGTCTCAGACGGGTTGATCTGCACAAGCTTTGTTTCTTTTCTCATGCGGCTTAAATATTCATTACTGCGGAAGCCGGTCGTGCCGATCACAATCACCAGATCCGCCTCAGAAATCATGGCGGCGGCTTTGTACATGCTCTCCCGCGAAACCTCTTCCCCGGTTTTAAAATCTCTGCAGAAGCTTGTGGGCATCAGCGGTGCACCGCATTTTTCACAGCGCGGCTCATGTCCCTCATTCCAGATCTGATAATCGTAATAACGGCTTCCGCAGTCCGTGCAGATATTGTCCCGGAAGCTTCCCTGGAATTCCACCACATTCTGAGAGCCGGCAATGGTATGCAGACAGTCCAGATTCTGGGTGACGATGCCATAGAGTTTCCCCTGCTTTTCCAACTCTGCGAGCTGTTTGTGCACAGTGCTTGGTCCCTTGACAAAAGTTGCGTCCAGAAAAGCATTTTGCATGACTTTGTAGAATTCCTCCGGATTCTTGCGGACATAGGAAGCAGAGAAGATTCGTCCGGCATTCAATCTGCCAACGCTTTGTTTCAACCTGCTCACGCCATAGAGATAAGAAATTCCCGCTCCTGTTACAGCAACGGTCTTATTGCTCTGATCCATATATTCTTTTAACTGGCTGTATTCACTCTTCATGATGCCCTCCCTTTTATATGGAAAAAAGACAGCACCCATCAAAGAGAGGTGTGATCTCTGGTGGGTGCCGCTTTTCGTCAATGATTTTTAGATGTAATTTACAGCAAGCGAAACGGACAGTTCCCTTGCTTCGGCGCTGCCGCTCTTACTATATCCGAGTGCAGCTGCGGAAACCGGCTTAAACCCTTCCGGAATGCCCATCTTCGCACACAGGTCCGCGTTCTTTGCCAGAGCCTGCACACCACCCCAGAGATAAATATTGTCAACGCCCGCATCCGTCGCGGCGATCAGCATATTCTCGATCACGCATGCGGCATTTGCGCATTCAATCCCCGGCGCCATCTGTTTCTCCGAAGCGGAAACAATGATCACGGCAGGTGCGCCATAGAAAAAGTCTCTGGGCTCCATTTTCATGGCGGCGGCGGTGGATTGATTGATCTCATTTAAAATTTCTCTGTTCCGGCATACCGTCAGATGAAGAGATTTCCGGTCATTTCCACCGATCGGGGCCTGGCAGCCTGCCTTTACAATTATATCTACAATTTCCTCGCTAACTGCCTTATCCGGGTCAAAATCCCGCGTTGATTTTCTTTTTGCAATCGCTTCTAAAGTCTGCATCAAAATTACCTCCTTAATGTAATTTAAGTAGCTACATTATATTGCGATATAAAAGTAATGTCAAGAGCTACATTTGATTTTTCAAAATAAATCTGCTATACTCATTTCAAATAGTAAACGACTTTATGTCGTTCACTATAAGTCGGAGAAAGAGGGTAGTTCTATGCGTGTCAGCAAACGATTCCCATTGGCAGTTCACGCATTACTGTTTGTTGCGGTTCTATCGCCCAAAAAACGTGTGACCAGTACACTTGTTGCAGAAAGCACCGGTGCCAACGCGGTCACAGTCAGAAATCTGTTCCTTGAATTATCTGACAGTGGTCTGCTGATCGCGACCGCCGGCAAAAACGGCGGTGTGCATCTGGCCAGAGAGCCGAAGGATATCACCTTATGGGACATTTATCAGGCAGTAGAGACGCCGGATGCGGATGAAATCTTCAAAATGTACGAAGGAAGCGATACCTGTCCTGTCGGGAAAAATTTTTATCAGATCCTGTATCCGTACATGGAGTCTGCTGTCAATGCCATGAAAGCAAGTCTGGAACAGGTGACGCTGGAGACGCTGAAAGAGGAGCTGCAGCCTCTGCTGAAGGAACTGCACGCAGAGAAGTGCCCATCTGCTTTGTCAGGCACAACATCAGAATGATAATCACTCTGATAGCGCCAGTTCTGTACTTTTCAGCAGGTTAATATCTTCCACACAAAGGTCACGGCGGCACTCACCTCAATGTCATCCGGTTCGATATCAATGCCCCTGGGAGCCGCCGTATTTACAATGGCGTCTGCATTTACTTTTGTGATGTCGTTGCGGATGATTTTAAACGGCACAGGTAATCACCTCGCTTCCCGCATTATTTTCTGTTCCGATTTCCCCAGTCGCATAACTGATCCAGCACCTGGACAAGAGAATGTCCTCTTTCTGTCAGGGAGTATTCCACTTTCGGAGGAATTTGGGGATAGACATTCCGGATGATGAGGTCATCCGCTTCCAGCTCCTTTAAATTTGCGCTCAATGTTCTGTCGGCAACCTTAATATATCTCTGCATCTCGTTAAACCGCACCGGCTCATATTCCATCAGGCAGTAGAGAATGACCGGTTTGTATTTCCCTGAAATAAGCGAGAGCGTGTAGCTGTAACCGGTATCCTCAAAGTTCGCATCTTCAATCCGTTTTCTTTCCATAGCTAACCTCCGGATAAGTACCTTACAAAAATGTAGGTACTTGTATATCTGTTTGTACCATGTTATCATATATTCAGCTTCAGGACAAGAAGGATACAGAGTTCTTTTGTCCCTGAAAAAACAAAAATCACAGGAGGAGCACATCATGAGAAAAAGTATTAAGACGACAGAAGCTATTTTCCCGATGCCGGTGCTGATGATAGCGACCTACAATGAAGATGGAAGCGTGG
>JAJPXG010000106.1 GCA_021205565.1 Lachnospiraceae bacterium
GTGCGGCGCGAGCGGCGTGGGATTCGCGCGGATTTTGCTTTCCTCGAATGTGGGCGTGCGACAGCGGGAAATCCCACTGACCTTTATTCTGGTGGCGGTGATTTTCCTGGGGCAGCAGGTTTATGAGGGAATAACCCTGCAGGATAACATTTCCAACATGGCGCACATCGTGGGCGGCATCACAGGGTCGGTTTTCGGATACATTTTGAATAAAAAGAGCTGAGAATCAGAAAAAGACACTTTATTTTATTTGTTATAATTATTATAATGGTAATAACAACAATCAAAGAGAAGGAGAAGACTATGAAACGGCATCTTGCGATTGATATGGGGGCATCCAGCATGCGTGGAATCGTGGGCTGGATGGAAAATGGTACCATGCGGATTGAGGAAGTCTACCGCCTGCCGCATGAGGCGATCATGCGCGGCGGCCATATGTGCTGGGAGATCGAGCCTTTGTACGAGGGAATCTTAGAGTCTCTGCGTCAGTGCAAAGAGAAAGGACTGACACCGGATACGCTGGGAATCGACACCTGGGGTGTGGACTATGTCCTTTTGGATGAGAACGACCAGATCCTGGGCGACAGCGTAGCTTACCGTGACAGCCGTACGGACGGCATGGACAGAGTTTTGGAGGAGACGCTTTCCTTCGAGGAGCTTTATGCG
Organism: Lachnospiraceae bacterium; assembly: GCA_021205565.1. Classification (GTDB taxonomy): domain Bacteria; phylum Bacillota; class Clostridia; order Lachnospirales; family Lachnospiraceae; genus RGIG6307. The sequence continues at coordinate 667 of JAJPXG010000106.1, forward strand.
ATCAGCGGCATTGCAAAGCAGCCCTTCAACACAGTTTATCAGCTGATGGCACAGTTTAAAGAGCATCCGGAGCACAAAGAGCAGGCGAAGAGCTTTTTAATGGTTCCGGATTACCTGGGTTATCTTCTGACCGGCGTGAAAAAGAACGAGTACACCAACTGCTCCACCACGGCCATGCTGGACGCGAAGACAAAGAACTGGTCGCCTGAGATTCTGAACGCGGCGGGTATTCCGCTGAGTTTATTTTCTGAGAAGCCCGCGGAGCCTGGCACGGTACTGGGGTCACTCAAACCGGAACTGGCAGAGAAACTGGGGTATGATGTGACCGTGGTCCTGCCGGCGACTCACGATACGGGCAGCGCGTTTGTGGCGGTACCGGCGAAGGATGAGAACGCGGTGTACTTATCCAGCGGAACCTGGAGCCTTTTGGGCGTGGAACTGGACGAGCCGGAGAGAAACGTGGAAGCACTGCAGACCGGCTTTACCAACGAGGGCGGCTATGACGGCAGAAACGGCAAGATCCGTTTCCTGAAAAATATCATGGGCCTGTGGATTTTGCAGAATATCCATAAGGAGTTAAAGGGCGCCTATTCCTTTGGCGAGATGGCTGACCTGGCGGCGAAGGCCGCAGATTATCCAGGCAAGGTGGACGTCAACGACAACCGCTTCCTCGCCCCAGCCAACATGTCCGAGGAAATCAAAGCGGCTCTGGCAGAGAAAGGCTATCAGAATCCGACGCTGGAGGAGCTTTTATCCTGCGTCAACCACGGCCTGGCCGACTGCTACGCGGACGCCATCGCGCAGCTGGAGCAGATGTTAAATAAGAAATTTACATCCATCAACATCGTCGGCGGCGGCAGCCAGAACGTGGTCTTAAATCAGTGGACCGCGACCGCCTGCGGCCTGCCCACCTACGCCGGACCCGGCGAAGGTACGGCCCTGGGCAATCTGATGATCCAGATGATCTATGCCGGTACTTTTACTTCCTTACAGGAAGCACGGGATACCATCCGCAAGAGCTTCGCCATCAAAGAAATCAATCCGTGAACGGAATAAAATTTAGGAGGTAATTTTATGTTAGTAGAAACCAAAGCAAGAGTCGGCACATTCGCCATCGCCCTGGGTGCGTACCTGCCCCAGTTCCCCTCTCTGGTACCGGAGTTTGAGGCGCAGTACGCGGCCTTCAAAAAGACCCTGCCGGATACCGTGGAGGTAATCGACGGCGGCATCGTCACTACCAAGGAGCAGTCCCAGGCGGCAGGCGACAAGTTCCGCGCGGCGGATGTGGATCTGGTATTTTTACAGCTTCTGACTTATGCCACATCTTATAACATGCTCCCGGCTGTGAAAGACCTGGATGTGCCGGTCGTGCTTGTCAATGTGCAGAAGCTGAAGGCGCTGGATTATCAGCACACCGACATCGCGTCCTGGCTGGGCGAGGGCTATGCCTGCGGCGCTGTGGGCGAGATGGTAGCGGATCTGGAGCGCTTCGGCAAGAGACATGCCGTTATTACCGGTGTGGTCGAGGGCGGAGACCCCGGCGTGCAGGCTGAGATCGAGGACTGGTGCCGCGCGGCGCAGACCAGACGTCGTTTCCGCGATACCAACATTGCGCAGATTGGCCGTCCCTATCCGGGCATGATGGATCTGTACATCGACGAGTCCAACCTTTACAGACGCATGAACCTTTACACCAAGCAGTTTGACTGGGAGAAAATGTGGATCATCGCGGACGATATCACCGATGAGGAGGCCATTCGTGCGAAGGCACAGGATATCCTGGACACCTTCGACATCGAGGGCGGCGGCTCCATCGAGGAAGTCTGGGAAATGGCGAAATATGTGGTGGCCTTCGAGCAGTGGGTTGAGAACGAGAAGATCGGCCTGATCGCTTCTCACTACGACGGACTGGCGACCGGCAAGGCAGGTGTCCTGGACAGCATGCTGATCCCCACGTTCTCCATGCTGATCAAGCAGGGCGTAGCCTGCGCGGTTGAGGGAGACATGAAGGTGGCCATGGCTATGAGCATTATGAAGACCATTTGCGGCAGCGGCCAGCTGGCGGAGATGTACTCCATCGACTTCAATGACGACATCGCTATCATCGGCCACAGTGGCTCCGGAGACGCGGATATTTCCTCCAGGAAACCGACCATGAAGATTGTGAAGGTCTTCCACGGCAAGACCGGCGGCGGCTATCTGACCCAGTTCTACCCGCACTTAGGCCCGGTGACCTACCTGGCCATCACCCAGGACGGCGACGGCCACTTCAAGTTCGTGGTAGCCGAGGGCGTCAATGAGGAAGGCGAGATCCTGTCCTTCGGCGACACCAACATGAGAACCCGCTTCACCTGCGGCGCGCGCGAGTTTGTGACCCGTTGGAGCGAGTGCGGCCCGACCCATCACTTTGCGGCCGGTTCCGGCAGACATATCGACACCATTTTGAAGGTTGCGAAGATCTTCAACGTACCGGTGGATATTGTGACGAGATAATACAGGGGATTTTGATATAGGAAATAAAAAGAGTGCCGCGCACGAGTTGTTTTGTGCGGCACTCTTTTTGCCCTATTTCCCCTCCGCCATCTTCAGCTGCGCGGTGACCAGGCCGTAGTAAATACCTTTTTTCTCAAGCAGCTCGTTGTGGGTGCCGATTTCGGCGATGCCGTGTTTGTCGATCACGATCAGGCGGTCGGCGCTGCGCAGCGTGGAGAGTCTGTGCGCGATGGCAAAGGTGGTCCGGCCCTGCACCAGGCGGTTGAGCGCCTGCTGAATTAAAAATTCACTTTCCGTATCCAGGGCGGAGGTGGCCTCGTCCAGGATCAGGAGGCGAGGGTTATTTAAAATCGCGCGGGCGATGGAGATGCGCTGCCTTTCCCCGCCGGAGAGGTTGTAGCCGTGCTCGCCCACATAGGTATTGTAGCCGTCGGGCGTTTTGCAAATGAAATCGTGCGCGTTGGCGGCTTTGGCGGCGGCAATCACCTCCTGAAGGGAAGCGTCCTGTCTGGCGAAACGGATATTGGCGAGAATGCTGCCGGAGAAGAGGAAGGTTTCCTGCAAAACAACGCCGATCTGTGAATGCAGGCACTCGGTATTGATTTCCTTAATGTCCACACCGTCCAAGAGGATGCGGCCCTGATCCACGTCATAAAGCCGCATGATCAGGTTGATCAGCGTGGATTTGCCTGTGCCGGAGGCACCGACCAGGCCGATCATTTCCCCGGGCTTTACCTCAAAATTGAGATCCTCGAGCACCGGCTCATAGCTGTCATATCCAAAGGAAACATGCTCGAAGCGAAAGCCGCCCTGAAGCTGGAATTCCTTCGCGTTCTCGGCGTTGGTGAGGTCTTCCTCCTCGTCGAGAACGTCGTAAATCCGGTTTAAGCTGGTGATCAGCTGCATGATCTGCCGCGGCAGGTTCGTCATCCAGGTCAGCGGTCCGGTCAGATAGCCGCAGTAGGTGATGTACTGAACGAGCTGTCCGAGCATCATATCGCCCTCCAGCACGTCGAGGCCGCCGAAGAGCACCGCAATGTAGGTGCCGAAGCCGACGAGGAAGGTGATGATGGGGCGGAAGATAGCCCAGAAGGTCTCATTTTTCACACTGATGGCCGCGAATTCCTTTGTTTTTCTGGTGAAGCGGTCGGCTTCGCGCTGCTCCTGCCCGAAGGATTTTACCACGCGCATGCCGGAGAGCACGTCCTGCAGGTTGCTGTTGAGCTCGTCGGATTTCACCCACTGCTTGTGGTAAATGGTATGAATGCGGCGCCAGAACACTCTCGCCAGTATAAACGCAATCGCAACGAATACGAAGGTCAGCAGGGTCATTTTCCAGTTCAGGTACAGCATCATCGCCAGGGAAAAGACCATGGTTAAAAGCGCGGAGAACATGTCGCAGAAGACCTCCTCCATGAACTGCCGGATCTGCCTGGTGTCGCGGGAGATGCGGTTCATCAATACGCCCGGCTGCCGTTTGTTCAGGAACGAGAGCGAGAGCGCCTGGATTTTGTAATAAAGCTTTTGGCGTAACGTCATGCTGATGCTCGCACCGAGTCTGACACAGTGCCAGTAGCGCAGGACGTTGAAAATAATGCTGACAAGCAATAACGATAAGGTGGCTGCCGCGAACACGCCAAGGTCACGCCAGGTCCCGTCGCCGGTGGAGAGAGCGTTGTCGATGAAGCGCTGCTGGACGATGGGGGTGATCAGGCTTGCCAGCGAGGAAAAGAGCATCAGCACGCAAATGAGAATAAAGGTTCCTTTGAATTCGCTGCAGAGTGAGAAAAATTTCAGAATCATGGTAGCCTTGCCGTCGCAGTAGGGGCAGGTGCGTGTCCCAGGGAGGGCGCGGCCGCATTTCTCGCAGTAATGCTCGTATTCGCGGCTGACGATGCGGGGAGGTACGGCGGTCCTTGTTTCTGACTGCTGAGTCTGTGTTTCGGTATGCACTGATGTCTGGTCCTGCACGCCTGCCTGTGCAGATGTCTGAGCCTGAGTGCATGTTTTTACATGGGACTGTGCATTTGCCCGCGGCGGTATCATGGTTTGGGCCTCTGTCCGCGGCGGCGCGTACAGCGTGTCAATAATCGTCTGCGCACCCCTTGCCACATATGACACCCGCACGATATGCTTCATGGAAAAACGCGCCGCGCAGGTCATCTGGCCGTCCTTACCGGTGATTGTCAGAATGCCGCTGTGCACCTGATGCTCACACTTGATTTTGACGCAGTCCGCAAGCGAAAAGGCGGAAAGAACCGTCTGCCTGTCCAGCACGATCAGCCGTTTTTCGGTGACGATGAGCCGGATCTGATCGGTGAATGCCTCCCGGGCTTTTTTGGTCTTATTGTCGAAGACCAGATCCACGGGGACGCAGTACCAGACGGACTCGCCGTCTGCAAGTTCCAGCGCCTGAAGCTGTGAATCGGTCAGGTCGTAGTTTAATTTCATGGTGTGCTCCTTTAGATGAATAAATCCAGCTTCTTCCTCTCCGCCACGCTCAGCTGGTAGAAATCCGGAATTTCATAGCGGTTGCCGTCAATATCCGTCACCAGAAGCCGGGAGTCGCTTAAGGAAATTACCGCGTCGCCGCTCATCTGCGTGGTAAAGCGTACGCTGCCGTAGGTGGTAACCACAGACCAGTAGGCGTGGCCGTATTCCTCTTTGACGTCCAGCACTTTAGTGATGACGGGCATGAAATAGCGCAGGCGGACCTGCTCGCGGATCATTTCCTGCTGGTCCTTGCTAAGGAGAGAAAGCTGCTCGATGATACCGATTTCCTTCGCCTTTTCGTCGGCCTCGCGGATGGAAATGAACTCCTCCGGATTGGTCAGCGGGAAGGTCAGATAGACGTTGACCCGGTCGTACTTATGGCCGTCGCTCATCTTCAGCGCCAGAAATCCGCCCTCCGTCCGCGAAAATGCCGCATTCTCCTTTGTGAGCGGCCGCATTTCAAGCAGCTCCTCTGACTCCTTTTTCAGTGCTTCCTCGTCGAATTCCTGTAAATCCAGTAAATCCGGCATGTTGTTTTCATATTCATTCATTTTATTCAATCCCTCTCATGGCCAGTGCTCTGGTCTGCAGTTCGTACAGTTTGTAATAGGTGCCTTTCTTTGCAAGCAGCTCCTCGTGCGTCCCGGACTCTGCGATCCTGCCGTCGTCGATGACAATCAGGTGCGTGGCGTTTCTTAAAGTGGAAAGCCTGTGCGCGATGGAAAGCACGGTTCTGCCCTTTTCCAGCTGCTCGATGGAGCGCTGGATCGCCAGTTCTGTCTCGGTGTCCACGGCGGACGTTGCCTCGTCGAGAATGAGGATTTTCGGGTCTGCGAGAATAGCTCTGGCGATGGAAATGCGCTGCTTCTCGCCGCCGGAAAGAGAGCGGCTCGAGGAGCCGAGCACAGTATCATAGCCCTCCGGCATTTTACAGATGAAATCGTGGGCGTTGGCCTGGATGGCAGCGCGGATGATTTCCGCCCGCGTGGCATCGGGTCTGGCATAGGCGATATTCTGCGCGACTGTTCCCATGAAAATGTAGGTTTCCTGGGACACCATGGCCACGTTTTTGCGAAGCTCCTGAAAGCCATAGCGCTTCACGTCAATGCCGTCCACCAGCACGGTGCCCTCGTTTGCGTCGTAGAGACGGGAAATCAGGTTAACGAGGGTGGACTTGCCGGCGCCCGAGCGCCCGACGATGCCGAAGACTTCTCCTGCCTCGACATGGAAGCTGATATTTTTCAGGACGGGCTTGTTTGCCTCGTAGCCGAAGGTGACGTTTTTAAGCTCAATTTCTCCGCGCAGGGTGTCCGGACGGACGGGGTCGGGACTTTCCTTCACCTCCGGGACAGAGTCAATAATTTCAAACAGCCGCTGGGCGGAGTTCATGCAGTTCGTATACCAGCGGAAGATCCGCGACATGAATTCCAGCGGCCCCTGGAGCTGGGAAGCGTAGCTGGCAAAGGTGATCAGCAGACCCAGCTGCATATTGGACTGGCTGATAATCAGCGCGCCGCCGACGGCCCAGACCAGGAAAATAATGGTATTTTCCACGCTGTTGTAGAGTGCGTAAAACTTATTGTCATAGCGGGCGACGTCCAGTTCGGAGTCCTGCACCCGCCGGTTATTTTTATCAAAGCGCTTTAACTCCTGCTCCTCCTGGCCGAAGGCCTTGACGACTCTTGCTCCGGTGAAGTTTTCGTTGATTTGACTGTTGAGCCTGCGGTTCGCGCGGTGGCGCTTGCCGTAGTAGTGCCAGAGGTTGGGCATCATCCGCCAGCTGATGAAAAAGAGCAGCGGCATCAGCGCCACAGTAATCAGGGCCAGCAGCGGATTGAGTACAAACATGATGATGCAGGTTGCTGCCATGGTGCCCACGTTGATGAAAAAGTACGGAAAACCGTCCACAAAGAAGGACGAAATTTCCTCCGCGTCATCTGACACGCGTGTCATCATGGCACCGGTGGAGCGCTTGCTGAAAAAGCTTGTGGACAGCCTTCCCATGGCGTCGAAGGCCTGCGCCTTGATGGTTGCGACCACAGTAGGAGAAATTCTGGCGGTAATCACACCCTGTAAAATGCCGACTGCCTGAATGGTGATCTTGGTCAGAACCATGGTGATGACCAGCAGGATCAGGGCGGTGGTGAAGCGCCCGGCGGGAAGGTTAATCAGCGCCAGGAAATCCTCGTCTTTGGCGAGCACCCTGTCGTAAAGGACGGTGCCGCTTAAGTAGGGCCACACCAGGTTTAAGACGGAGGTGGCAAGATAACAGAGCATCATGACCGCGAGCTGTAGTTTATAGGGCTTAAAATAGCCAATAATGCGAAACAGGATGGATTTTTTATCCATACATTTCGGGCAGACTTTGCGTTCCTGGTCGGGGTAAATCATGCCGCATTTGGGGCAGCATTGGTGGCCCCTGGTGACGTCGAGGTCGTCTTCTGTGATTTCTTCGCCGCTTTTGAGCTTGTCAAAAATCTTACAAAGCTGGAGGAAAATCCCCATGCGCGTGTTGGAAAAGTGGCAGAGCTTTTGGGAAAGTCCGTTGATTTCCCCGATGAGGAGGCCGGTGCTGACCAGCCGCTGCACCTCGAGCTTTTGCACCTGGGACAGGTCATATAAAAGGACGCCGGGCTCAGATGAGGATAACGGTGCCTGCCAGGCGCTGTAGCCACCGAGCTTGTACTCCGACGCGGGCCGGTGCGGCCAGGCCGCCAGAATCAGTTTCTTTTCTGTGAGGGCGGCGACGGTATCCGCAAAGCGGTAGTCCATGTCAAAATCGGCCGTCGCGGAGAAGATGATATCTTTTTCGGACACACCGTATTTTTGAACAGCGTGATAAAAATTTGAAGGTAATTGCATGTTGTACCTCGTTTCGTGATGAGTAATTTGCAAAGAACGTATGATACCATGGATTGCTCCGCAAAAACATTTTCTCGTATCATACAAAAAGCCCTGGCTTCCGAAAGAAAGCCAGGGCACAGTATACCGCCGTCATATGTGAAGTAAAATTCTCACAATTCAATCAGGCAAAGCTGAACCAACCTTTATCCGGGAGACAATGAAACATCCACGACCCATCGCAGATGAAACTGTATTTACCAGAGCTTTATTTCTGATGGTCATGGCTTGTCTCCTTTCTTTTTTATTTATGCGGCAGCAGACCGGTCAGCCGCATAACTGTTGAAAAGTATAGTTTCCTTTTCAGCTGTTGTCAATACTTTTTTTACAAAACGTACCAATTTGTGGATTCCACATGATTTCTGTGTGGTTTTCCTTCGACTTTTAACGCAGTAAGGACACACAAACCAAAAAGAATCAACATAAAATACATGCAAAAACAAAATAAAAAATCAATTATTCTGTTGACTTTGAGGTGTTCCACAGATATAATGTGAAATCAGGAAGTACCAGTGAATCGTTGACAGACAAACGAAAGGAATCATCATGGAGCGTTACTACACTGCTGAAATTCCGAAAACAGACCGCATTCCGAAGCTGGTGGAGCATCTGTTCAAAAAGATGCCCGAGATCGAATCCGCCAGAGCGGTTCTTCTGACCGAGAGCTACCGCGCCACTGAGGGGCAGCCCATCGTTACCAGACGGGCGAAGGCTTTCGCACATATTCTTGACCATATTCCCATCATTATCAGAGAAAATGAACTTGTCGTGGGCAGCACTACCATCGCGCCCAGAGGCTGTCAGACCTACCCGGAGTTTTCCTGGGAGTGGCTGGAGGCGGAGTTCGATACCGTGGAGCACCGCAAGGCCGACCCGTTCTACATATCTGAGCAGACGAAAAAGGAATTAAAGGCCGTTCATCCTTACTGGAAGGGCAAGACGACCAGTGAGCTCGCGACCTCCTATATGGCCCCCGAGACCCTGAAAGCCATGGAGCACAATTATTTCACGCCGGGCAACTATTTCTATAACGGCGTGGGTCATGTGACTGTGCAGTATGACAAGGTGCTGGCGATCGGCTACGAGGGCATTATCGCCGAGGCACAGGGGTATCTGGATGCGTGCAAACCGGGCGATGCGGATTACGCGACCAGGTCCCGCTTCCTGCAGGCAGTGATCATCAGCTGCGAGGCGGTGATTCGTTACGCGGAGCGCTATGCGGCGCTGGCCAAAGAGATGGCGGCCAAAGAGAACGACGCGACGCGCAAAAAGGAGCTTTTACAGATCGCGACCAACTGCACGAACGTGCCGCGCAAGGGGGCAACTTCCTTCTGGGAGGCCTGCCAGAGCTTCTGGTTCGTGCAGCAGTTATTGCAGATCGAGTCCAGCGGACACTCCATTTCTCCGGGACGCTTCGACCAGTACATGTATCCTTACTATAAAAAGGATCTGGACGCCGGCGTTATCACCAGAGAGGCCGCGCAGGAGCTGATCGACTGCATCTGGGTGAAATTAAACGACTTGAATAAATGCCGCGACGCGGTGAGCGCCGAGGGCTTCGCGGGCTACAGCCTCTTCCAGAACCTGATCGTGGGCGGCCAGGATAAGGACGGTCAGGATGTGACCAACGACCTGTCCTTCATGTGCATCAGTGCCTCCGCACACGTATTTCTGCCGCAGCCGTCGCTGTCCATTCGTGTGTGGAACGGTTCGCCGCACGCACTTTTGGTGAAGGCAGCGAGCCTGACGAGAACGGGCATCGGCTTCCCGGCTTATTATAATGATGAAGTGATTATTCCGTCCCTGATGAGCAGGGGACTGACCTTAGAGGACGCCAGAGAATACAATATCATCGGCTGCGTGGAACCGCAGAAGGCGGGCAAGACAGAGGGCTGGCATGACGCCGCGTTCTTCAATATGTGCCGACCGCTGGAGACCGTGTTTGAGAGCGGCTACGACAAGGGCGAGCTGGTGGGCGTGAAAACGAAGCCGGTGGAGGAGATGACCTCCTTCGACGAGTTTTACGACGCCTATAAGGAGCAGATGAATTATTTTATCTCCCTGCTGGTGAACGCGGACAACAGCATCGATGTGGCGCACGCCACGCTCTGCCCGCTTCCCTTTGAGTCCTGCATGGTGGACGACTGCATGAAGCGCGGCAAGTCCTTACAGGAGGGCGGCGCGATTTACAATTTCACCGGCCCGCAGGGTTTCGGCATCGCCAACGTGGCGGACTCCTTATTTGCAGTGAAAAAGCTGGTCTTCGAGGAAAAGAAGGTCTCGATGGCGGAGTTAAAACGCGCGCTGATGTTAAATTTCGGCAAGGGTCTGGACGCGGACAGTATCAAAGACATTTCCCTGCGTATCATCGGTAGCCTGAAGGAGCAGGGCGTTACGGTAGACGCCGCGGCGGCCGAGGACATTGTGAAGCAGGTGCAGTCCGCGAAGATTTCCGAAGAGGATTTAAAGCGTTTTGATGAAATATTGGAGCTGATCGCGGAAGTCCCGAAGTTTGGCAATGACGATCCGGAGGTGGACGCCATGGCCAGAGACGCGGCCTACGTTTATACCAGACCGCTTCCTACCTATAAAAACCCAAGAGGCGGCGTTTTCCAGGCGGGTCTGTATCCGGTATCGGCCAATGTGCCGTTAGGCGCGCAGACGGGAGCCACGCCGGACGGCAGACTGGCACATACCCCGGTGGCGGACGGTGTATCGCCCTCCGCGGGGAAGGACGTTCACGGCCCGACCGCGACGGCCAACTCGGTTTCCAGACTGGATCACGGCATTGCCTCCAACGGCACGCTTTTAAATCAGAAATTCCACCCGACCGCATTAAGCGGCGAGAAGGGGTTGGACAATTTTGTGGCGCTGATCCGCACCTACTTTGACCAGAAGGGCAGCCACATGCAGTTCAATGTGGTGGATAAAGATACGCTCTTGGACGCGCAGAAGCATCCGGAGAAATACGCGCACCTGGTGGTTCGCGTGGCCGGTTACAGCGCTTTGTTTACGACATTATCCAAGTCCCTGCAGGACGACATTATCCGCAGGACGGAGCAGGGGTTCTGATGCAACGGGGCCGGGAAAGTTATTTCAGTAAGACAGAAGGGATCAGGGATTGAGCATGGACTATTTACAGACGAAGGGCCGGATTTTTGATATCCAGCGCTACTCCATCCATGACGGCAACGGGATCCGGACCATTGTGTTTTTGAAAGGCTGTGTGCTTCGCTGCCGTTGGTGCTGCAATCCGGAGTCCCAGGAATACGCGATACAGACGATGACGGTGCAGGGCAAGTTAAAGATCATCGGCCGCGATGTGACGGTGGAAGAGGTCATGCACGAGGTGGAAAAGGACCGGGGCTACTACCGCAGAAGCGGCGGCGGTCTGACCTTATCCGGTGGTGAGAGTCTCTGTCAGCCCGCATTTGCGAGGGATCTGCTGCACGCGGCGAAGGCGGTGGGCATTCCCACGGCGATGGAAAGCATGGCCTGCGCGAAATATGAAGTGATCGAGAGCATTCTGCCGTATCTGGATCAGTATCTGATGGATATCAAGCATATGAATCCGCAGAAGCATAAGGCGTTTACCGGCCGCAGCAACGAGCTGATGCTGGAGAACGCGAGGAGGGTGGCGGCGAGCGGCCTGACCGAGTTATCCATTCGGGTGCCGGTGATTCCGACCTTCAACGATACGCCGGAGGAAATCCGGGAGATCGCCCGTTTCGCGGACAAGCTGCCGGGCGTGGAGCGTATTCATCTGCTGCCGTATCACAGGCTGGGGCAGGACAAGTACGAGGGCCTGGGCCGGGAGTGCACGATGAAGGAGATCCTGCCGCCGACGAATGAGCATATGGAGATGCTCAAAAAGACGGTGGAGAATAACTCAAGTCTGATCTGCCAGATCGGAGGGTAATGTGGTTATATTTGATAAAGACGCGGAAAACGGAAAACAGCGCATCGTACAGGAGCTGGTGCCGGGACGCCAGATTACACTGGCGCATATCATCGCCAATCCGGACCCGATCCTCTATGAAAAGCTGGGGCTGGATCCGAGGGTCGAATATGTGAAATCGGCGATCGGCGTGCTGACGGTTTCCCCGGCGGAGACGGCGATCATCATGGCGGATATCGCGGCGAAATCCTCCGGCGCGGAGTTAGGCTTCGTGGACCGCTTCAGCGGGTCGTTAATTATCACGGGTTCTGTTTCTGAGGTGGAAGCGGCCGTGAAGGCGATTTTATCCTATGTGCAGGATGTGCTGGGCTACACTGTCTGCCCGATCACCAAGACGTGAGCGGGCGGCATGAAAAAGATTATTTTTATGGGGCGCAGCGAATGCGGCAAGACCACGCTGACGCAGGCCATGCGGGGCAACACCATTACGTATCACAAGACCCAGTACATTAACAATTTTGACGTCATCATCGACACGCCGGGAGAATATTTGCAGACGCATACGCTGGGACACGCGCTGGCGCTTTACACCTACGAGGCGCAGATTGTGGGACTTTTACTGGCGGCTACCGAGCCATATTCCCTTTACCCGCCCAACGTGACGTGCATGTGCAACCGCGAAGTGATCGGTATTGTGACGAAGATTGACGTAGAGGGCGCGAACCCTGAGCGGAGCGCGAAATGGCTGCGGCTCGCGGGCTGCAAAAAGATTTTTTTTGTGGATTCGAAGGCCGGAGAAGGCGTGGCGGAGCTTTTGGAGTACCTGCGGGAGGACGGGGACGTGCTGCCGTGGGAGCAGGAAGGGCAACAACAATAATTCACATAAAAATATTACCTAATAATTTCAAGGAGGAACCAGAAAAATGGTGAATGAGTACGAACTGAAACAGCAGATCTGTGACATCGGCAAGCGTATCTACAACAGAAACATGGTGGCTGCCAATGACGGCAATATTTCCGCCAAGTTAAACGACCATGAATTCCTGTGCACGCCGACCGGCGTTTCCAAGGGCTTCATGACCCCGGAATTTATCTGCAAGGTGGATGAGAAGGGCAATGTCATCCAGGCCAACCGCGGCTTCAAGCCTTCTTCCGAGATCAAAATGCACATGAGAGTGTATGAGAAGAGACCGGACGTGGGCGCTGTGGTGCACGCGCATCCGACTTACGCGACGGCGTTTGCCATTGCCGGTATTCCGCTGACGCAGCCGATTATGCCGGAAGCGGTGATTTCCTTAGGCTGCGTGCCGATCGCGGAGTACGGCACCCCCTCTACCAACGAAATTCCGGACAATCTGGAGAAATATCTTCCCTATTATGACGCGGTACTGTTAGAGAGCCATGGTACCCTGACCTGGTCCACGGATCTGACTGCGGCTTATTATAAGACCGAGTCCGTGGAGTTCTACGCGGAGCTTCTTTACAAGGCAAAGCAGCTGGGCGGCCCGAAGGAGTTCGACAAGGCGACAGTGGAGAAGCTGTACGAGATCCGCAGAAAGTTCGGTATGCCGGGCAAGCATCCGGCCAACCTCTGCCTGAATAAGGACGGCGTCAACTGCCACAACTGCGGCGGCGCCTGCGGTCAGTCCTCCAATGTGGGCGCGGTCACCGGTTCTGTGAATAATCAGGCGAAGGACGTCAGTCCCGAGGTCGTGGCGGAGATCACCAAACAGGTACTGGCTCAGCTTGGAATGAAATAATGAGCAATGAGCAGGTGATTTCCGAGGTTGTCCGTTCCGTCCTTGCGGAAAATGGCCTTGGCAGGGCAGCGGGAAGCGGTCTGACTTACTGCACATCGAACATTACTTTAGAGAGTGCGGAGCTTCTGATGAAAAAGGTGGAAGCAAAGGCGAAGGACATGGGGATGAAGGTGGTCACCGCGGTGGCGGACGCCCACGGCAATCCGGTGGCAGTGCGCTGTATGGACGGCGCGTTTATGGGTAGTTACGATGTAGCCCTCAATAAGACCTACACCGCCATTGCCTTTCAGATGTCCACCGAGGCGCTCGGCAAATTAAGTCAGCCGGGACAGCCGCTTTATGGAATCCAGTATACCAATGGCGGCAAAATCGTAATTTTCGGCGGCGGCGTGCCCTTAAAAGTACAGGATGCCATTATCGGCGCCTTCGGAGTCAGCGGAGGAACGGCCGAGCAGGATACATATCTCGCGCACTACGCGGAGGAAGTATTCGCGCAGATGGCACTTGAAAATTAAAAAGCAGCTGCTTTTGCGCATAGGGTGGTGAGGCAGCTGTGAGCAGAAAGAAATGTTATAGTATCAGAATAGCAGTAAAAACGGCATGGCAGTTCAGCCATGCAGACAGGAGTTCTGAATATGAACGAACAGATGGTAAATGACATCGTACAGGAAGTGCTGGCGAAGCTCCAGATTGCGGAGAACCCCAGCGGTAAGCACGGTGTCTTCGTGGAGATGGAGGACGCGATTCAGGCCGCGAAGGCGGCACAGAAAATCGTCCGCAACATGTCCATGGATCAGAGGGAAAAGATTATTTCCAACATTCGTAAGAAGACGAAGGAAAATGCCGAGACCATCGCCCGCATGGGCGTGCAGGAGACCGGCATGGGCAATGTGGGCGACAAGATTTTAAAGCATCTTCTGGTGGCGGAGAAAACGCCGGGTACTGAGGATATCACGACCACGGCCTGGTCCGGCGACAGAGGCCTGACGCTTTTAGAGATGGGGCCGTTCGGCGTGATCGGCGCGATCACCCCGTCCACCAACCCCAGTGAGACGGTCATCTGTAATTCCATCGGCATGATCGCCGGCGGCAACACTGTGGTATTCAACCCGCATCCGCAGGCGGTCAAGACCACTATTTTTGCGATCAATATGATCAATGAGGCTTCCATCGAGGCCGGCGGTCCGGACAATGTGGCCTGCACCGTGGAGAAACCCACCGTAGCAACCAGCAATTATATGATGAAGCACAAGGACATTCAGCTTTTAGTCGCGACCGGTGGTACTGGCGTGGTGACGACTGTTTTATCCAGCGGCAAAAAGGGCATCGGCGCAGGCGCCGGCAACCCGCCTGCACTGGTGGACGAGACGGCCGACATCCGCAAGGCGGCGCAGGATATCGTCAACGGCTGCACCTTTGACAACAACCTTCCCTGCATCGCGGAGAAGGAGGTCGTGGCGGTTTCCTCCATCATGGATGAGCTGATGCATTACATGCTCACCGAGCAGGGCTGCTATCTTGCTTCCAAGGAGGAGCAGGATAAGCTGGCGAAGACTGTGATCACGGAGAAGGGCGCTTTGAACCGTAAGTGTGTGGGCAGATCCGCGAAGGTTCTGCTTTCCATGATCGGCGTTGAGGTGCCGGATAACATCCGCTGCATTATTTTCGAGGGCGAAAAAGAGCATCCGCTGATTACCACCGAGCTGATGATGCCGATCCTTGGCATTGTCCGGGCGAAGGACTTTGACGACGCGGTGGAGAAAGCGGTCTGGCTGGAGCACGGCAACCGGCATTCCGCCCACATCCATTCCAAGAATGTGGACAACATCACAAAATATGCCAAAGCCATTGACACCGCTATCCTCGTAAAGAACGGCCCGTCCTACGCGGCGCTCGGCTTCGGAGGCGAGGGCTACGCGACCTTCACCATCGCCAGCCGTACCGGCGAGGGCCTGACCAGCGCGAAGAGCTTTACGAAGTGCAGAAGATGTGTAATGACTGATAGCTTGTGTATCAGATAGTGACGGTTCACAGACGGTTTGAAAGACATAATCAGGCTCGTCAAGCTTGCTTGTAAGAGACGGATTATGGCTTGCAAACTGACTGAGAATCAGTCACTTCCACCCACATAAGCAAAAGAGTGAGCAGCGTTTTGTGCTGCGTCAGATGCGAAGCAGATGCTTTTGCGCATGAGGGTGGAAGCGTATGTGAACATAAATAAGAAGAAAGGACCAATCCTATGGATCTGAATAATGTAAATGTAGAAGATATTGTCAGACAGGTTCTTCTGAGCATGGAAGGAAAGAGCGGCAGCGCGGCAAGCACCACTTCCACCGCAAGCGCGGCGGGCCAGCCCATTCCGAAGACTGCTCATGTGGCCGTTCTGACAGCTTTAGAGCATTTTGACGTGAAGGAATATCCCATCCCGCCCGTCGGCGATGACGATATCCTGGTGAAGGTCGAAGGCTGCGGCGTCTGCGGCACCGACGCCCATGAATTTAAAAAAGACCCATTCTCCCTCATCCCTGTGGCACTCGGCCATGAGGGCACCGGCGAGATCGTCAAAATGGGGAAAAACGTGAAAAAGGACAGCGCCGGCAAGGATCTGCACTTAGGCGATAAGGTCGTCACCTGCATGATTTTCAAGGATGACCCGGAAATCACCATGTACGACCTCAATAAGCAGAATGTGGGCGGCGCAGATGTATACGGCCTTCTGCCGGATGACGATTATCATTTAAACGGGTGGTTTTCCGATTATATTTTCATCAGAGGAGGCTCCACCGTATTCAATGTCAGCGACCTGGATCTGTATTCCAGAGTCCTGATTGAGCCCTGCGCGGTGCTGGTGCACGCGGTAGAGCGCGCGAAATCCACCAATATCCTGCGCTTCAACTCCAGAGTGGTAGTGCAGGGCTGCGGCCCCATCGGCTTGATCTGCATCGCGGTCTTAAAGACCATGGGCGTACAGCAGATCGTCGTTGTGGACGGCGAGCAGAAGAGATTGGATTTTGCTTTGAAGATGGGCGCTACCGGCACTGTGAATTTCAAGGAGCACAAGGGTATTGAGGCACTGACCGAAGCGGTAAAGGAGCAGTTCGGCGGACATCTGGCGGATTTTGCCTTCCAGTGCACCGGCTCCCCCGGAGGACACTCCAATATTTACAAGTTTATCCGTAACGGCGGCGGCCTGTGCGAGTTGGGCTTCTTTGTCAACGGCGGCGACGCGACGATCAATCCTCACTTCGACATCTGCTCCAAGGAGATCACCACGGTGGGCAGCTGGGTATACACACTGAGAGATTACGCCACGACGTTTGAATTCCTGAAGGGCGCGAAAAAGATCGGTCTGCCAATGGACGAGCTGATCACACATACCTTCCCGTTAGATCAGATCAACGAGGCCCTGAAGACCAATCTGTCGATGCAGGGCTTGAAGATCGCGATTATCAACAAGTAGTGGCTGAAAGCACGGATGCAGAAAACAAAGGATCGTGACAGGAGGAAACATACGTGAATCAGGCAGTCGGAATTCTGGAAGTATACGGCCTCGTCTGTGCCTTTATGGCGGCGGACGCGGGGTGCAAGGCAGCCAGCGTGACTCTGGAAAACTTTGATAAAAATAAACCAGCCAACGCCGACTCTCTTCCGGTACCGCTGTTGGTGACCATCAAGTTCCGCGGCAGCATTTCGGACGTGGAAGCGGCGATGGAAGCGGGAATCGAGATGGCGAAAAGCGTAACAGGTGTCGTGCAGCATTACATCATCCCGAACCCGACGGATGATACCTGTAAGATGCTGAAGCTCAGCGGTTTTGATAAAAAGTAAGCAGAAAAATATAATGGTTTATTCCTGAAAAAAGAGGAGGACAAGGACAATGACAAAGGAAGCATTGGGAATGATCGAGACCAGAGGTCTGACGGCGGCGATTGAGGCTGCGGATGCCATGACCAAGGCGGCTGAGGTAACCTTAGTCGGCACGGAGAAGATCGGTTCCGGACTGGTAACCGTGATGGTTCGCGGCGATGTAGGCGCGGTGAAGGCCGCAGTGGAAGCTGGCGCGGTGAAGGCTGCTCAGCTGGGCGAGCTGTTCGCAACCCATGTCATTCCCAGACCGCACGAGGATGTGGAGTCTATATTGCCGAAGATCTGATGATACAAGGGACAAAAGGTCAGAAATCGAATGCTTGCATTCGGATTTATGACCTTGGGGACCCGCACAGACATGAGCAAGAAGCCCTCTGGGCGGATTGCGAATGGATGTAGGATTTCGGGAGCACGGAGTGCGAAGAAATCCGTGTATCATCTCAAATGGAGGACAGCAAATGGGCAGTTCATATGGCCTGGTAGAGGTTTCCGGAGTGGCGGCTGCCATGGATGCGTTGGATATTATGTGTAAGACAGCGGACGTGGAGTTCATCACCTGGGAACGGAAAATGGGCGGAAGGCTTGTCACCCTGATCGTCCAGGGTGATGTGTCGGCAGTTACGCAGTCGGTGGAGGCCGCATGCGCAAAGTGCATCAAAAAACCGGTGTCACACGGCGTAATCGCCAATCCCCACTCTGAGATCGTGCGCCTGGCGCATTTAAGCGCGAGCCGGTTCCGCAGTTTAGAGTCAGTAACCGCGCGGGCAGCTAATCCTGCCGGTGAAATAGAGCCCCCGATCTGGTAATTCAGACATCGGGCAATAAAACAGTAAAAAAATCATACAGCATAGCACAGGCGCATGGCGTCTGTCACAAGAAAGGAGAAACAAACAATGGCACAGGAAGCATTAGGAATGGTGGAAACCAGAGGACTGGTAGCAGCAATCGAGGCAGCGGACGCAATGTGCAAATCCGCTAACGTAAAGCTGATCGGCACCGAGAAGATCGGTTCCGGACTGGTAACCGTGATGGTTCGCGGCGATGTAGGCGCGGTGAAGAGCTCCGTAGAGAGCGGCGCTGCTGCTGCAGGCAAGTTAGGCGAGCTGATCGCTACCCACGTCATCCCGAGACCGCACAACGATGTCGAGATGATTCTGCCGTCCGCAAAGGCATAATGGGTTTTCACGATACGGAACATGTGACAGGATGGAGCGCTTTTTGTAAAAAAGGCGCGGCGGCTTTAAGCATATCAGGGCATGAAATATGCCCTGATATGTAACGGCCGTGAAGTGGTTTGAGCGACAAAACGAGAATCAGTGAAAGTGAGTGCCTGCGGGCGGTCGGGATGGAAACCGACGCTGGTCGGCGCAAAAAACAGGTGACGACTTTGGAAGCAAGAGAAATCGAGATGATCACGAAAGCGGTGCTGGCCGCGATTGAGAATCAGAAGCCCAATGAAAAGGGATACGTGGTACCTGTCGGCGTATCCGCAAGACATGTCCATCTGACCCAGGAGCACGTCGAGGTGCTGTTCGGGAAGGGCTATCAGTTAACGAAAAAGAAAGATCTGATGGGCGGTCAGTTCGCGGCTAATGAGACCGTGACGCTGGTCGGCATCAAGCTTAGAGCAATAGAAAATGTCAGAGTGCTGGGACCCGTCAGGAAGGCTTCCCAGGTGGAAATCTCCGCCACGGACGCTGTGAAACTGGGAATCAAGGCGCCGATCCGGGAGTCCGGCAACATCGCGGGGAGCGCCCCGATCGCCATTGTAGGCCCGAAGGGTGCGCTGTATCTGGAGGAAGGCTGCATCGTAGCCATGCGCCACATTCACATGACGCCGGCGGACGCGTTGGCGGCCGGTGTGCATGACGGCGACATCGTGTCTGTGAAGGCGGAGAATGAGAGAGGCACAGTCTTTAATCAGGTAAAGATCCGCGTCAGCCCGACCTTTACGCTGGAGATGCACATCGATACGGATGAGGCGAACGCCAGCAAGATTAAGACCGGCGATACCGTGACGATTATCAAGTAGTAACTTTGGAGAGTATTATGCTGATCGGGAAAGTAACAGGCAGTATCGTATCCACCCGCAAAAATGAGAATCTGGTGGGAAATAAATTCATGATCATTGAGCCTGTTCCCAGCATGAGAGGGAACGGCGGTAATCTGATCGCCATTGACAACATCGGTGCGGGCATTGGCGAATATGTGCTGGTGGCCTTAGGCAGCGCGGCCAGAATAGGCTGCGGCATGGATGACGCGCCTATTGACGCCGCGATTGTCGGTATTATTGACGATCCTACAGGACTGGTATGAAAATGACAGCAGAAGAGTTAAGCGGGATTATAAAAGAAAACGGAGTCGTGGGCGCCGGCGGAGCCGGCTTCCCGACCTATATGAAAATCGATAAACGGGCCAATACCATTCTGATGAACTGCGCGGAGTGTGAGCCGCTCTTAAAGCTGCACAGGCAGCTTTTAAAGGAGCACGCGCAGGATATCGTCAGGACATTTGCCATGATCGCGGACGTGGTAGAGGCAGAGGAAGCCATTATCGGGATCAAGGAAGAGTACACCGCTACGATCGAGGCGCTGAATGCGTATCTTCCGGAATATCCGAAGGTGCGCTTAAAGCTTCTGCCCGGCGCTTATCCCATGGGTGACGAGATCGTGCTGATCTATGAGGCTACCGGGCGGGTCATTTCTCCCGGAGGTCTGCCAATCGAGGCGGGCGTGATCGTTTTCAACGTGGAGACGGTGTATAATATTTACCGCGCCCTGGAAAAGCACCTGCCTGTAGTGGACAAGGTGGTCACTGTGGTTGGGGAGGTGCAAAACCCCATTACTGTGCGTGTGCCATTGGGAACTCCTTTAAAAGAGGTGGTTTTAATGGCAGGCGGAGAGACAGGACCGGACCTGGTTTACCTGGTGGGCGGCCCCATGATGGGTAATATCGGCAGTCCTGAGAATCCGGTGACACGGACGACCAACGCCATTCTAGTGCTGCCGAAGGATCACCAGATCATTTTAAAAAAGACCATGCCGCCGTCCATCGGCATGAAGCGCGCGGCAGCTTCCTGCTGCCAGTGCGAGACCTGCACGGATTTGTGTCCCCGTCATAACCTGGGGCATCCGATTGAGCCGCACCGGTTCATGAGAGCCTTCAGTAACCATGATTACGGGGATCTGGACGCGTACTTAAATCTGTTCTTCTGCTCCAGCTGCGGTCTGTGCGAGATGTTTTCCTGTCCGCAGGGATTGTCTCCGAGAACGCTGATTGCAGACTGTAAGGACGGTCTGCGCAAGGCCGGCATCAAGGCGCCGAAGGGCATTGTGCCGGCACCCGTACAGGAGTCCAGAGAGTACCGCAGAGTACCGGAGAACCGTCTGGAGGCACGCCTTGGTCTGACGAAATATGACGCACCTGCGCCGTTGGATGATCATGTCCGGCCGGTGAAACGTGTGAGAGAGCTTTTCTCCCAGCACATCGGGGCGCCCGCAGTCTGCGCCGTGCAGAAGGGTGACAAAGTCACCAGAGGCCAGAAGGTCGCGGAGGCCGCACAGGGCTTAAGCGTGCCGGTTCATGCTTCAATCTGCGGCATTGTAACGGACGTGACGGATAAATATGTGGAGATTACATCTAATCTTTGAGATCGTATAGAGGTAGATTCAAATGGCAAAAGCAATCGGAATGATAGAATTTAAGACAGTTTCCTCCGGCGTGACCGCGGCGGATACCATGGTCAAGACCGCGGCGGTGGAGCTTTTAGAGGCGCAGGTGGTCTGCCCCGGCAAATACATCGCGCTGATCACTGGAGACTTAAGCGCGGTTCGCAGCGCCGTGGACGCGGCGAAGACCATCGCGGAGGAGCATTTTATTGACAGCTTCGTGTTGGGCAACCCGCACGAGAGCATCTTCCCGGCCATCTACGGGACCACCCATGTGGAAAACATCATCGCTCTCGGCATTCTGGAGACTTACGACGCAGCTTCCATTATCGTAGCCGCCGATGAGGCTGCCAAGACTGCCATCGTTGACCTGATCGAGCTGCGCATTGCCAAGGGCATGTGCGGTAAATCCTACCTTTACCTGACCGGTGAGGTGGCAGCTGTCCAGGCTGCGATCGACCGTGCCAAGGACGCTGTCGCGCCTAATGGCATGTACCTGGATTCTTCCGTCATTGCGCATCCGGACGCGCAGCTGTGCAGGGCGATTCTGTAATATAGCCGGTTTTTCCGGTTGACTTTTGCCGCATGCAATATTAAAATCTAAAAAAGGGCAATGAGGATTTTCACGGGTTCTTGTTGCCCTTTACAATTGGCCGGACTTAGAAAGGAGATCATATATGAGAATCATTGACCTGCACTGCGATACGATCATGCATTTTTATGAGGGCAAGCATCTGAACGGCATGGAGAACACGCATATCAATCTTGAAAAACTCAAAAAAGGAGAATGGATGTGCCAGTGCTTTGCCATCTATGTTCCATGGAACCCACCGGGAAAGCCTTCGCGCCATCCTGCTCCGGAAGCTGATCCAAAAGTATATTTTGAGAAGGCCTACGCGGCATACTTAAGGGAAATGGAACTGAATAAGGACGAGATACTTCCCGCTTACAGCGTCGCTGATATGGACAGGAATTATGCTGCAGGAAAGATCAGCTCCATGCTGACAGTGGAGGATTCTGTGACGCTGGACGGCAGACTGGAGGAGATTGACCGGTGGTACGATCTGGGCGTCAGGATGGCCTCCCTGACGTGGAACCACGAGAATTCTCTGGGCTATCCCCAGAGCATGAATCCGGAGGAGCACGCGAAGGGACTGAAACCGTTTGGTATTGAAGCTGTCAGGCGTATGAATGAGCTTGGCATCGCGGTTGACGTTTCTCACCTTTCCGAGGGCGGCTTCTGGGATGTGGTAAATACCACGAGCAAGCCGTTTATCGCCAGCCACTCCTGCGCGCGGGCGCTTATGGACAGTTCCCGCGACCTGACTGACGAGCAGCTTCGGGCTTTGGGAAATAAAGGCGGAGTCGTCGGTGTGAATTATCTGGCGGGCTTTTTGCACCCCGTTACAGACTGGAAAAAGGATAACTATACTTCGATAGATGACATTGCCCGTCATCTGCGTCATATGATCAATGTAGCGGGAATAGACGCTGTTGCTCTTGGCTCCGATTACGATGGTATGGGATCCCGTCTTGAATGGGGTGACGCGGGTGGACAGCAGCTGCTTGTTCAGGGACTTGAAAAGAGTTTTCACCCTGATGAGATTGAGAAGATCTGCTATAAAAACGCGCAGCGTGTCTTTAAAGATATTATCGGAGAATAA
>JAJPXG010000062.1 GCA_021205565.1 Lachnospiraceae bacterium
ACTTCTACCAGTGAGAGCGAAAGCATTTCGACTTCTGAGAGTGAAAGCACCTCGACCAGTGAGAGCGAGAGCACCTCAGTAAGTGAGAGCGAGAGCATCTCGACCAGTGAGAGCGAGAGCACCTCGACCAGTGAGAGTACCTCTGCCACTGAGGCTCAGGCATCTGATGATGAGGACAATGACACTTCCGCAAGCGAGGAAGACAGCAGTGACACTTCGGATGCAGGAAATACCGAAACAGGCAATACTTCCGACATTCCGCAGACAGGAGATGCAGCTGCTATTGCTCCCTACCTTGCAGCTATGATTGCTTCCATGGGAGGAGCAACTGGACTGGCTGCAAAGCGCAGGAAGGAAGAAAAATAAGGTGAACAGCAATTTGCCTGATAATTAAGTAGATTTTGTGTGAAAGATTAGGAAGAGATGAATATTTGCGCTGCGAATATACGTCTCTTCCTAATATGATGTCAGGGGAAGGATGGCAGAGGTTTGAGACTCAGACGCAAGCTGATTTACACAGTATTTGTGATTGGTATATATATACTGGGAAAAAATATTCCGCTTCCGGGCGTCGTCAGACAAACGAATATTCTGAGCGCTGAAAATAATCTGATGTCAATGATCGAGCTTGTCCTGGGAAGTGACAGTGAGCAGACCTCTATCTTCGCATTGGATCTTGCGCCATGGATGACAGCTTCCATTATTGTACAGCTGTCGAGCATGGCGGGAGGGAGAAACAATGCGAGAACATCTTCCATTGCCATACAGAGAAGGACACGCTGGATGGCGTTATTTTTTGCTGTTGTAAACGCCTGCATCCGGTCTTCGTCCATGGAACTGGCATCAGGTATATTTGAAAATGCATTTCTGACACGGGCAATGGTTATTCTGGTTATGGTAACAGGCGCCTTTGTTGTTTTATGGCTGGCGGAGCAGAACAAAGAAAAGGGCCTGGGCGGTGTCATATGTATTATTTTGGTGAATATTCTGCGTAATTTGGTACAGATTATTGGTGAGACATTGGTGGATATCCGACAAGGTCAATATGACAGCGCACAGGGACTGCTGGTGCTTGGTTTGATTGTACTCTTTGCGGTCGGCGGCATGGTTGCGATGGTTATTCTGGAAAACGGAGAAATTCATCTGGCTGTCCAGCGGGTGTTGATCGACAGCGAAATGGAAAAGGAAAATTACTTTGCAATGAAAGCAAATCCGGCAGGTATGCAGGCAATGATGTATGTGATGGCTTTTTATCTGGTGCCATATTATATCATTTGCATTTTGCAGATGATATGGCCTGAAAACGCTATGATTTCTTCTGTTGCCGGAGGATTTAATCTGTACCATCCATTGGGCCTGGCGCTGTATGTATTTATGTATCTGCTTATTGCGGTATCTCTTGCGTATGTACAGATCAGTCCGTCTGATATCGCGCAGCAGATGGAAGAAAAGGGAGACTGTATTGTGGGAGTGCGGCCGGGACATGATACGGAGATTTGCCTGAAACGAATTGTTCTGCATTATGCGTTAATCAGTGCGTTGATACTGGGAAGTATTATGGGTGCGGCCATGTCGCTTCGTGTTGCATTTAGTCTTGATTCAGACATTGTCATGCTGCCGGTTTTAATCATGATTCTCAGTGGAATTATGCAGAATATACTGTCGGAAGTCAGGACGATGAAGGTTCTGGATCAATACAAACCACTTCTCGGAGAAAATGAAATACGGTGATTATGAACGAAATGTATTGCTTCATACCTTCCTGGTATTCGCAGGGAGAAATGTGGAATTCCTTCCCCGTGCGATGGTATCGGAAAGGGATTCGGATGGAATTCGACGATACGGTGAATCAGATCAAACTGTTTCAGCGGGCAGGTGAAAATGTAAAACTGGTGTTGCTTTGTTATATGCCGGAATTAAGAAGGTTTCTTCACAGGGAGGGAATTCAGAATATTGAGATATGGTCCGTGTTTGATGTCATACAGGGGATAAAAGGGCAGCTTCCAGGTATTTTTTCTTATCACGATATGTCCTGGCCCGATGATCTGGAATGGGTTTATACGCCGTTCCTTGCATTGGCGTACAGAAATGATGAAAAGTACGCGAAAGTGGAATTTGGGGAAGGTGGTCATGCTGTTTTTGCGGAGCTCTATAGAAAAGGAAAGATATCCCGCCGGATTTATATTGATGACCGTGGGTTTTTGTCCTGCGCTCTGGATTTTCAAAATGAGAAAGAAGTGCGGCGAACCTATTTTGACCAGGATGGAAAATGGCGCGTCAGAGAGGATCTCCAGACAGGAGCTGTGACTGTAAATCCGAAGATTGCAAATGTATTTCAGAAATTGGAATATAGCAGCATGTCTGATCTGATTTTGGAGGTTCTGTCTGATTCCTTTGAAAATGAGGTGGGAGAAGGCGTCGTGATTACGGCATATGACAACCGCCATAATGAAATGGTCAGACAGGTTGCAAGAGGAAGAAAAATGGTCTTTTCCCTCTTCCAGAAGAGAAACCAGATACGGGATTTTAATCTGGCAGCGGAAGATATGTTCCGGTATGCGGATATGATTGTCACAGACACGGAATATCTGGCGAACCACCTGAGAAAGCTGGAAGCGGCAAAAGACTGTCGGATTATGGATCTTTCGCCATATGACGCAAGAGTGTCGTTGGGAAAAAGCCAGAGGATCAGGGAACTGAAGATTTTGTGCTATCTGCAGGATCTGCAGGATGAACAGATGGCGGGTGTGAAGCAGCTGCTTTGCTATGTAAATGGGCACAGAGACACAGAATTGATCATTGGAGTGGGAAATTCCCTGGACGAGCAGTTGGCCCGTCAGTATCTGGAAACGGAAACGGAACGAATTGTCTCAAAGAACAGGCTGAACAACATTTATCCGGAAAAAAATAAACAGGAATATTCGGAAAACGAAATACAGGAAGAATATAAAAAGAATGTCTTGATCAGAAGCTGTCGAAGTGAGACAGAAATTATAGAAATATTGAAAGAGATGCGAATCATTGTGGAATTGAGTCCTGAACCGGATTTGTACCTGCAGATTGCCGGGATCAGTGCGGGTGTTCCTATGGTACTGAAAAAGGACAGCCAGTATGTCACGCATCAGGAGAATGGTTGGATCTTACAGGAAATGAATGAGTTGGACGACGCATTGGACTATTTCCTGAATGGATTGGAAAACTGGAATAAGTCGTTGGTTCACTCCGTGCATAAGATTGCGGGTTATACAAACGGCGCAATTGTGAAAAGGTGGAAGGAACTGCTGGAAACGCGGGATCAATCCTGAGGCGTATGGGAATGGGAGAACAGATACAGGTACTGCAGACAGGAGATGAAAACTGGGAAGAAAAATATTCGATTCCGCAGGAAATTTCCTGGCACTATATCAATTTAAATACACAGCTGCCTTCCGAGAAAGAGGAAGGCAGGACTTTTGACGTTGTGCTTCTGGAAGGAGAGGTAAATCCGGATCGGCTTTCTTTTCTCAGAAAAGCAGGAAGACCATACACATATTTCCTGACAGAAAATCTGGTGATGACAGGCGTATTAAAACGACTTTTGGCGGACAAAAAAGCCAGAAAAATCAGAGTACAGGATATTCAGCAGTTTATTGAGCGTATTCCGTTCGCATATTACCCCGGACAGGAGGGGAGAAAAATCGGAATCCGGGAAATGGAAATTTCAAAACCCTTTGTCAGTAATGCTGAATATGATGGAAACAGGGCGGTCAGGCTTAGTATTGATACGGAAGGACGCAATCGTCAGGTACTGTTTCTGAAATATAATATTTCTTTTAACATATATGCGGAGAGGGGAATGGAGCTCTGGCCGGAATATTCTGCGGAGGGCAGCATTGCATTACAGTTCAAAATAAAGCTTTTCAAACGAGGAATGGCCGATGAGCTTTTGTGGAGCAGAACAGCAGAGGAAAAAGATTTTGAAAAACCACTCAGAATTTCGGAAAAGGATGCCGGATACCTGACAGTACAGATTCTGGCGCGTGGTGCAGGCAGATTGGAGATAGGACCATTTCATTTCAGAAGCTCCAGAGCCGGAGCTGGCCAGTTCCTGCCGGGAGGTCAGCGGCATGCAGCCCGGGACAGAGGAGAGGTGCTCAGTTATTTTGATCCGGGCGACCGTAAACCACCGCTGATTGTATATTTTTCCGGTTATCGTACTGCTGAAGGCTTTGAGGGGAATGGTATCATGAGGGGACTTGGTACACCATTTCTGCTCCTGGGGGATCCAAGGCTGGAAGGCGGCGGATTTTATCTGGGCGAACGGGATTATGAAGAGAAGATTGTGTCAATCATCCGGGATACGATGAACAGCCTGCGGTTTGACAGCAATCAGCTTATCCTATCTGGCCTTTCCATGGGAACCTTCGGTGCTGTTTATTATGGATGTACACTTTCACCGCACGCGATTGTAATTGGAAAACCGCTGATGAATCTGGGGACTGTCGCGGCCAATGAAAGGCGGCTTCGCCCAGGAGGATTTCCAACCTCTCTGGACGTCCTGCGCATGGCAACCGGGGGAATAGGGACGGAGCAGGAGGATATGCTGAACCGCAGACTCTGGAATAAATTTGACCTTGCAGATTTTAAGGATACGATATTCTCTGTCGCGTACATGTTTCAGGATGATTATGACAGCGGTGCGTATCAGGACATTTTGACTCATCTGGAAGAAAAGGGAATTTCGATCGTGGGAAAGGGACTAGAGGGAAGGCATAATGATAATACCGCGGGGATTGTCAGCTGGTTTCTGAGTCAGCTCCGGCGGATATTGCGCCAGGATTTTTATCGGGAGGTAAGCTGATATGGCGGACAGCGCGGCGTATATGATCCGCTGGGACAGTTGCTCGGCGAATCCTTATTTATATGGTTCCTCTGTCAGATATATGCCGGATGGCAGTGTGCGTTTTGAAAATGAACTGATGCCCTCCGGTTATGTGATAAATGAATGGTCGTCAGATACAAATTTCCAGAGAGACAGGCATGAGCCGCAGCTCCCTATTCTATGGGAGGAGTGTTCATATACATTCCGGGCATATTATTCTGAAAAACCTGCCCATACGGTTTTTCTAAGAGTTGACTTTTATGATCACCAGGGCAGCGGGCTTGGATATCAGATCTTCGATAAAAAAATGGGCAGTTTCAGAGTTCCGAAGGGAATGTTCCGCTATACCATGCAGTTGGTTTCCGGAGGGATGAAAAAAGTGAATTTTTATGGAATGGAACTGTTTGCCGGAGAAAAACGGATTTTTGGTGGAGTCTGCAATCAGAGGGATGATGTAGATGAATTGAATATTATAATACCTGAAATGAGGGGGAGAATGGCTTACGTTCCGGAGAGCATTCTGGCAGAAAAATTACCAAATGCTTTTGCAATTTCTCCCTGCATGCGGATACTTCCGGTGAAAACACAGGCGGATGTGATGAAAAGACTGACGAACGGATACCGGGAAGTGAATTTCCGGATAAATGGAAATGAAGAAAGGCAGCTGGCGGTCACATTGGCGAAGCGGATAGAGGATTCACATATCAGAAAACGGTTATATCGCTATGAATAAGTGGACAAATGCTCTGAAACTGAAAAAATACAGACGTATATTAAACAAAATAAAACGATTTTCCACGGCAATGGGTGAAATTTCGGATGAGGAGCTTCAGTCCCAGACGTTTTTATTGAAAGAGCGGCTGAAAGCGGGAGAAGCGGAAGATGCGGTCATGCCAGCCGCTTATGCAGCTATGTATGAGGCAATGAGGCGGGTAATGGGGATCAGCCTTTATGATGTCCAGATTTTGGGAGCCATTGCCATGTTTGAGGGGAAGCTTGCTGAAATGAAAACGGGTGAGGGCAAGACATTCACGGCAGTACTTCCGCTTTATATGAACGCATTGACCGGCAGGAGTACGATTTTGGTTACGACCAATACGTATCTGGCCATACGAGATGCTGACCTGCTGACACCATTGTACAACTGGATGGATTTAAGCTGTGCGGTCGGGGTTCCCAGGGAGCCAGGCGGCAAACTGGAAAAAGAGAAAAAAAAGGAGATTTATGCCGCAGATATTGTGTACACAACGAATGGGGCTTTGGGGTTTGATTACCTGATGGAAAATCTGTTGGTATCAAGGGAAGACCGTTATCTTCGACCGTTTGATTTTGTGGTCATAGACGAGGCAGATTCGGTTCTGCTGGATGCGGCTCAGACTCCGCTTGTAATTTCAGGGATGCCGAAGGTGCAGTCAAATCTGTATGACAGTGCGAATTACTTTGTCACTACCTTAAAAGAGGGCGATTATGAAGTGAAGGAGAAGGATGCGTGGCTGACTTCTTCGGGCATTCAGAAAGCGGAAAGATTTTTTGATATAGTGGATCTGTATGATGGGAAGCATTATGATTTTGTCCGTCATATCATGCTGGCGCTGCGTGCACATTATGTTTTTGAAAAGGACAGGCAATATGTCGTGGAGGATCAGGAGGTAAAGCTTCTGGATGCGAACACTGGCAGAATTCTGGAAAAAACGCGTCTGCAGGCGGGACAGCACCAGGCGCTGGAAGCGAAGGAGGACGTGCCGCATACAAAGGTGCATCGCGCAATGGCATCCATTACCTTTCAGGATTTCTTTAATATGTTTCCTAAAATCGCAGGAATGACGGGAACAGCCGCAGTGGATGCGGCGGAATTTCGGGAGATTTACGGCATGGATGTTGTCAATGTGCCGACGAACCGCAAGGTAATCCGCAGCGATCAGCGTACTTTGTATTATACATCGCTGGAAGCGGAGCTGTATGCAGCTATGGATTGCCTGGAGCAGCTTCATGACAGCGGCAGACCTGTTCTGGTGGTGGCCGGTTCCATTGCCATGACGGATATTATTTCCCAACTGCTTCTGGAAATGGAAATCCCGCATAATGTATTGAATGCATATAATACGGCTAAGGAAGCGGAAATTATTGCAGAAGCCGGCAGAATAAACGCAGTTACTGTAGCGACATCCGTAGCGGGGCGCGGAACGGATATTAAGCTGGGCGAAGGGGTCGCAGAGCTGGGAGGACTGGCAGTACTTGGCATTGGGAGAATGGAGAACCGGCGCCTGGAGCTTCAGGCGCGGGGACGTGCCGGAAGGCAGGGTGATCCTGGAAGCAGTCAGTTTTTTGTGTCGTTAGAAGATAAGGTCGTGCAGGAGCATGGAAAACTGAAATTTCAGAAATACGCGCAACAGAACAGACAGATTTGGTCACCACGATTAAAAAGGGCGGTACGGAAGGCACAAAGCATCAGCGAGGAGCGGGAGCGAACAGCCAGAAAGAGTACCCAGCAGTACGGAGAGAGTATTCGCCTTCAGCGTGAAAGGGTTTATGAGGAGCGGAGACGGATTCAAAATATTAGTTCCTTTGAATATCGTGATTTTATGAAGATAGAGCGTGGGATTGTAGAGGATTTCATGAATGAGAAAGCCCAGCAACCTGATCGATCGGATCTGATCAGGTTTGTCCTGGATAATATTACTTATAATCCGAAAAAGTTTCCGGATGGTCAGAGCCGCTGGACGAAGAAGGATATGAGGAAATATCTGCTGCAGACTGCTGCTGACCAGCTGCAGGAAAAAATACAAGTACTTGAAAATGAAGAGAAAATAAACCAGTATTTCCGCATTATGATTCTGAAGGCAATCGACGAAGCATGGATAGAGGAGGTGGATTATCTTCAGCAGTTGAAAGCACTGATGGAAGGCAGGCAATATACACAGAGGAATATGATGTTTGAGTATCATGTGGAGGCATATCACTCCTATGAGGAGATGCAGAAGCGAATAAAAGTACGGATGATGAAAAATATCCTGCTGGGTGAGATCCAGATCAAAAAGGACGGGGATCTGCAGGTGGTGCTTCCGTGATTGGAAAATCAGATGAAAGGGAAAATCAGATGATTATTTACAACATTAACCGGGGAATTGGTTGGGCCAGCAGCGGCGTGGAGTATGCGCAGGCATATCGGGCAAATCTGCTCAGAAAAGCCGGTTATAAGATGAAATTTATATTTACGGATATGTTCCAGTCAGAAAATATAGAGCATATGACCAAGAATATCGGTTTTGAAGATGAGGAGGTCATCTGGCTGTATTCATTCTTTACAGATTTTAAGATTGCGCCAACTACATATACCTTAAAGGAGTTGGAATCTACCTTTTACTGTCAGATTATGAATATGAGGCGTGAAGGGAATTCTGTCCGATATGATTTCGATGCACCAGGTCTGTATGCAAAGGTATATCTGAAAAAAGGTTGTCCGGATATCGCGCAGAGAGTGGAATATGTCTCAAATGGGTGTTTAATCCGGAAGGATTATTTTACATATGGAAGACTGTTTTCGGAGTATTATTCCCCGGTTGAAAACAGCGCGCATTTGTATCTGAGACGATTTTTCAATGAAGACGGTTCAGAGGCATGGACAGAGGTCATCGATGGGGAGAAGAGTATTTTTCGGATCGGAAACAGAACCATTTTCTCAAAACAGAGGCTGATTGCATATTTGATTGAGTGTCTGCATATGACGGAAGATGACGTTATGATTATTGACCGTGCTACTGATATTGGACAGGCAGTTCTGCAGTATCATGGAAAGGCAAAGGTCGGGTCTGTGATTCATGCGGAGCATTACAGTGAAAATTCCCTGTCCAGGAAGGATATTCTCTGGAACAACTATTATGAATATGAGTTTATGAATGCGGAGAGACTGGATTTTTTCATTACCTCCACGGACGCGCAGAAGCGGATTTTGAAAGAGCAGTTTGCCGGTTATTACGGATATGCGCCAAAGATTGTTACGATACCGGTTGGCAGTCTGGATGAGCTGAAGAAACCTGATGCAAGGCGGAAAAAGCATTCCATGATCACGGCGTCGAGACTGGCTTCAGAAAAACATATTGACTGGCTGGTTATGGCAACAGTGAAAGCACATGAAAAAGTTCCCGACATTTCGCTTGATATTTATGGGAGTGGCGGGGAGGAAAAAACGTTGCAAAACATGATTCAGGTGCTGAAGGCGGAGAGTTATATTCACTTAATGGGGCATCAGCATCTGGATGATGTATATCAGAAATATGAAGCTTATGCAGCCGGATCCACAAGCGAAGGTTTTGGATTGACCTTGCTTGAAGCGGTTGGCTCCGGTCTGGCCATGATCGGATTTGATGTCCATTATGGAAATCAGACCTTTGTAGCTGACGGTGAAAACGGATATCTTCTGCCGTATGATCGTGAGAGTAATCCCGTTGGGCAGTCGGATGTTCTGGCGGACGCCATGGTAAAGCTGTTTACTGAAGCTGATCTGGAAGCGTTCTCTGAAAAATCCTACGAAATTGCTGAAAAGTATTTGACATATCATGTGGTGGATGCATGGATCGATTTGCTGGAGGGGTTAAGGCCAAATATGGATGAAAGAAATGCAGGAGGGTTAACGGATGATTTTACTGGTAGAACGCTGGGACGATAATGCAAGGAGACTTGCATATTCATTGGCGGCAGCGGAATATGAGGTTCAGACCGTTGTGATACAATACGATGGATTCTGTGATGATGAAGTAGTATCACCATATGAATTTTTTATTTATGGAGGGAGTATCCCGCAGGAGCGATCTCCGTTATATTTTGACAAACTGGAGCTTTCGGATTATTGGGAACTGCAGAGTACGAACAGTGGCGGCGAGATTTATGATTACGAGCAGCTTCGCGCGAAGCTGTTTTATGCCGAACCGAAGGACAGAAGGTATATCCGGATTATTGATTGGATGGACAAAGAGGGAAGGGTCTGCTGCAGCGATCATTATAATCGGTTCGGTCACCGTTTTGCGCAGACTGTTCTGAATAATCAGCAAAAGACTGTGCATAAGACATATTATCATCCGGATGGGACAGAGGCGCTGACGGAGAATCTGCTGACTGGAGATATTATACTTACGGAAGATGGAAAGAATGTTTTTTTTCATTCTAAGTCGGATTTTGTGATATATTATCTGCTCTGCGCAGGGCTGAATGTAGATCGCATTTTGTATAATTCTCTGTCTGTTCCTTTTTTTGTGGCCGGCAAGTATTGCTCTCAGGTAAATCATCTGGCGCATAATGTGCTTTTCTGGCAGGAACCGATAGCGGAAGAGATACCGGGGAATATGAGGAGTATTCTGGAAAATAACACGGCCGGAACAGATGTAATTGCGGTACAGAGAAAGGACGCGTTTGAAAAAATCAGGACATTTGATGTGGATCAAAAACGTTTTTACAGCCTTGGATTTATTTATCCGGAATTACGTGAAAACACTGCCGGCTCAGATGCACTGATTTTTACAAATTCTGATCAGATTGAAAAGCTGAATGAGCTTGTGCAGGAATTGCCGGAAATTCACTTTCATATCGGCGCGATTACGGAAATGTCGCCGAAGCTGCTGCAGATGACTGCGTATTCCAATGTCAGTTTGTATCCGACGATTACGGAAAAACAGATCGAGGCTTTGTGGAAGAAATGTGATCTGTATCTGGATATCAATCTGGGAAGTGAGATTCTGTCATCTGTTGAAACAGCTTTTAAAAACAAGGCACTGATTTTTGCATTTGAAAACACGGCGCATAACAGATATTTTGTGGCAGAAAAGAATTTGTTCAGGCCGGAGTCATATCAGAATATGGCTGCAGCACTCAGGCATGCGGTAGCCGCGCAGAGGGGTATGGAAGATGAACTGAAGATACAGTGGAACGCAGCGAATGCGGCTTCGCCGCAGGACTATCGGCGTGTAATTGACGGGGAATTGGATTTTGAATAAAAAGAACGAACTGTTTGAAGAAAGCATTCAAAACAGACTCAATGAAATAAAAGAAGAACCGCATCAGGAGAAAAAGAAGTCTGTCATCAAAAAGCTGCCGGCTGTCATCATTGCAGTGGTATTTGTAATATCCGTAATTTTGCGGTTCTTTTTCTGATGGGTAAAGAGTAAATAAACCTTCACATTGGCAGGTAACCTTGACATGAGGTCAGATTCGTGTTACAACGAAGCCGCACTTCAGGAGTTGAAGTAAAAAGCTTATTACGATGAGGGAGCTCCATGCAGATACGACTGGACAAATTCCTGGCGGATGCCGGAATCGGCACGCGCAGCGAGGTGAAATCAATCATAAAGAAAAAAGCGGTCGCCGTCAATGGTGTGTGCACGGTAAAGCCGGAGATGAAGGTGAATACGGACAAGGATGAGGTGTCTGTAAACGGCAGCAGCGTGGCTTTGCGCGGCACTGTCACTTATCTGCTTCATAAGCCTGCCGGTTATGTCTGCGCGACGGAGGATCACCGTTTTCCGACGGTGATGGAGCTTGTGCCGCAGGGAAGGGATTTGTTCCCGGTCGGCCGCTTGGATAAGGATACGGAGGGACTGCTTCTGATTACAAATGACGGCGCGATGGCGCATCGCATGCTCTCTCCGCGCAGCCATGTGGACAAAACGTATCTGGCGGTTTTAGACCGTCCGGCGGAGGCGAAGTACGCAGCTTTATTTGAGAAGGGTGTAGAAATCGGGGACGATACGCCGACGCTCCCGGCAAAGCTTGAGATTTGTGACATGCGCCACCCCGCCCTGGAATATTTGCCGGAGGAATGCCGGACAGATCTGAGCCCTGGGCAGGCGGTGCTTCTGACGATTCACGAGGGACGATATCATCAGGTGAAGCGGATGTTTCAGGCGGTGGGCAGGGAAGTGATTTATCTGAAACGGGTGTCATTTGGGCCGCTTGTGCTGCCGCTTTCCTTAAAAAAGGGCGAGGCGGTTTTATGCGAACCGGAGAAAAATACAGGGAGCTGCAATGA
The DNA here is from genome assembly GCA_021205565.1 of Lachnospiraceae bacterium. GTDB lineage: Bacteria > Bacillota > Clostridia > Lachnospirales > Lachnospiraceae > RGIG6307. Next base: position 11,880 of record JAJPXG010000062.1, read on the forward strand.
GCATCGGCCATAGCGGCCGATGCTTTTTTTCAGCATGATTTATAATCATCTTGAATTTGACAGTATTCTTTTGTATGATATTATGAGCGCAAGCGAGAAGGGCGTGCTCGCACGTCCGGCGGCGCTGGATGTCCGGGGGACATCCGCTTAGCGCGGACCGTAGTGAAACGGAGACCGGTGAATTGGATCATGAGCGCCCTTTGCTCATGATATAGAAATGAATTGTAAATCCAAAAATGAAACAGGACGGTATTGTAAAATGAAAGAAAAAGACGCAGCGTCGCGCAATGAACAGATGCTGAACTCCCCCGTAGAGGTGATTATTCCGAAGCTGGCGGCGCCGACCATCGTCTCCATGCTGATTACATCGATTTATAATATGGCGGATACGTTTTTTGTAAGCCAACTCGGGACGTCCGCGTCGGGTGCGGTGGGAATCGTTTACTCTGCGATGGCGATGATACAGGCGTTCGCATTTATGATCGGCATGGGCGCGGGCAACAATATTTCACGGCTGCTCGGAGCGGGCAAGGCGGATGAGGCGAAACGTTACGCGTCAGTCGCCTGGTTTACAGGTTTTGCGCTTGGCTGCGTGGTGGCGGCTCTGGGCATGACGCGGATGGAGCAGATCGTCATGCTGCTGGGCTCCACGGAAACGATCGCGCCCTACGCGGTGGATTACGCCCGTTACATATTCCTGGCGGCTCCGTTTATGATGTGCTCCTTTATTATGAATAACCTGCTCCGCTTTCAGGGGCTGGCTTCCTATGCCATGGTCGGCATCACGACCGGCGGCATTCTGAATATGGTGCTCGACCCGATCCTGATTTTTGGTCTTGGGATGGGGACGGCGGGTGCCGGCGCGGCGACCGGCTTTTCACAGTTTGTCAGTTTCTGTATTCTGCTTTTTATGTGCAATACGCACAAGGACGCGATCCATATTACGCCGCGCAATTATAAGCCGTCCCTGCGGATTTACGGGAGAATTCTGTATACAGGAGTTCCTTCCCTGGCAAGACAGGGCATTGCCAGCGTTTCCTCGGTTATGCTGAATTCCATCGCGGGGCAGTACGGGGACGCGGCGGTTGCGGCGATGTCGATCGTTTCCCGCTTTACCATGTTTATCAACTCGGTGATTGTGGGCTTCGGTCAGGGCTTCCAGCCGGTCTGCGCGTTCAATTTCGGCGCGGCACAGTATGACCGTGTGAAAAAAGCGTTCTGGTTCTGCGTGAAGGTCGCCACCGCAGCGCTCATTATCCTCTGCGGCATTTCCCTGCTGTTTTCCGGCAATATCATCGCTCTTTTCAGAAAGGACGATGCAGAGGTCATTGCGATTGGTACCTTTGCGCTGCGGGCGCAGCTGATTACGATGCCGCTGTGGGGCTATTATACGATGTGCAATATGTTTTCTCAGTCGATCGGGTATGGTGTGCGGGCATCCATTATTTCCTGCGCGCGTCAGGGACTTTTCCTGATACCGGTGCTGGCAATTCTGCCGCGAATTCTGGGCCTGCGCGGTCTGCAGCTGGCGCAGCCGCTCTCGGATATTCTGGCGTTTTTCCTGGCGTTTGTGCTGACGAGGGGAATTTTGAAGGAGCTGGATCGGAAGGGGATGGCCGAAGCCGAAAAACGGTCTTAATATGTATCGGTTTTAAAAGTTGTTTTATGTGGCGGAATGAAAGGATATCTGCTAAAATGAGACGGATATAAGTGACTGCAAAGGAGGAGCATTTCGATGAACGAATTTCTGGAAGCGGTAGTCGAGGCTGACGACCAGCCGGTGGTGATCTGCAACACGGAGCATACCATCGTTTATATGAACCCGACCGCGATCAAACGATATGAAAAGAGGGGTGGGGCGCAGCTGATCGGCCGGTCGGTTTTTGACTGCCACAATGCGCATTCGAAGGAAATTATTCTGTCGATATTTCAGCAGTTTCAGGACAATCCTGGTCTGAATAAGGTATATACCTATACGCGCAGGAAGGACGGCGAGGACCGCGATGTCTATATCGTCGCGCTGCGAAATAAGAGCGGCGAGCTGATCGGGTATTATGAGAAGCATGAGAGCCGCGTGCATGAGACGGTTGCAATCATATCATGAGCAAAGGACGCTCATGATCCAGTTTGCAGCTCATCGAACCGGGCAGAAAATCCGGCCGGATCGGGCGAAATTGCTTTTGAACTGTGTATAAGGGAGAAAAATGGATTATAAAATCATCAGGAGCAGCCGGAAGACCCTCGCCCTTCAGGTGACCAGGGACGGGGTGATTGTGCGGGCGCCGTACCGGGTGTCGGACGGAGAAATCAGACGCTTTGTGTCGGAACACCGGGACTGGATACTAAAGCACCAGGAGAAGCTGGCATCAGAACTTGCTGCGCAGCAGACCGTGGAAAGGCTGACCGATGCGGACATCCGGGCGCTGGCAGATCAGGCGCTGAAGGTGATTCCGGAGCGCGTGCGGTATTACGCGCCATTAGTCGGCGTGACCTACGGCCGCATCACCATCCGCAATCAGAAGTCCCGCTGGGGCAGCTGCTCGTCAAAGGGCAATCTGAATTTCAACTGCCTGTTGATGCTGACGCCGTCCGAGGTACTGGACAGTGTGGTGGTGCATGAACTTTGCCACAGAAAAGAAATGAACCATTCCGAGGCTTTTTATAAGGAGGTTTACCGGGTGTATCCCGCGTATGATAAATGGAACCGGTGGCTGAAGGAGAACGGCCCGGCGCTGATGCGGCGCATGACCGGGTGAGCCTCGGGTTTGATTTGATCTGCGCCGGGAAGATGTCCGCCGCGTCTTTTTCTTGTGCTTATGAGTAAAGCCCGCATGCTGTACGGGTCGTGCTGCCACGGGCAGGCCGACTCAGGTCAGCGCATTTAATTTCTCATAAAACTCCGGCAGATCCTTGTCGATTCGCAGAATGCGTCCCTTGCTGTTCAAAAAGCAGTGGGCGCTTTCTGCAACGCAGACGGTTTTGCCGGATACGGTCATGGTATATTGTAGCGTCAGCTTTACCTGCGTTAATTCCAGCACCTTCACGGCAATTTCAATAACGTCCGCAAATGTGGTGCTTTTTTTGTAGTCGCATTTCACGGAGACGACCGGCGAACCGATGCCGTCGGCCTCCATCTGATCATACCCGTACCCCAGCCGCTCCATGAAATCAATCCGCGCCTCCTCGCAGAAACGGATGTAGTTGGAGTGGTGGGTGATGCCCATCTTATCGGTTTCGTAATACTGTACCTTGTGTGTGTAGGGGGTCATGGCGTGCTCCTTGCTGATGAACGAAAACAGATTATTTTTTCTGGCGGCAGTCGCGGCGGTTGTGTCGGATTGCCGTTTTGGTTCCTGATTTTCCCATGATACAAAATATCGGATGAAATTTCAAGATAAAACAGGCTTGTATTCAGGACGAATGTTTTGTATCATAAAAATAGAATATTTGACAATATTTCAGACTTTCGGGTACGTTAAAAGGAGACAGAATATTGGCGAGCATAATGGTTACAAATGATAAAATCACATACCGCAAACTGCTGAAGCCCTGTGAAATCGCACTGGACGACCTGCAGTGGGCTTACCTTCAGAAGCAGGACATTAAGTCGCGCTGTTGCTGCGGTTCGTTCTCGTCGGAACTCGACAGCGTCATTGTGTTGCTGAAAAGTGGGAAAAAGGAAATGTTTCAGTTTGAGAGCATGGATGAGGCAAAAGATTTGCTTGCGAAAATTCAGGCAGCGAAGCCTGATCTGGCAGTCGGGTATACGCCTAAAAACCGGGCACTGTATGAGAAAGCCTGATTTTTGAAGAGAAATCAAAGCATAAGTGATGGCGGTAAAGGCTTTACCTGACATGGACAGAAAAGTCTGAGAAACCGTATGATTCGCGGAAAGGATTCCCAGCATGGACGAAAGACTGCAAAAACAACTGGATTTTATCCTGGAAATCGACAAAGAAAAAAATATTCTCCGTCAGACCCACCTCTCTGGTCACGGCAGGCGCGAGAACGATGCCGAGCACGCCTGGCACATGGCGATTATGGCTTATCTGCTGCGGGAATATGCCAATGAGGAGGTCGACATCGCGAAGGTTATGCTGATGTGCCTGATTCACGATATCGTGGAGATTGAGGCCGGGGATACCTATGCCTATGACGAGGAGGGCCTTCTGACGCAGAAGGCGAGGGAGGACGCCGCGAAGGAGCATATTTATTCCATCCTGCCTGACGATCAGAAGGCGGAGCTGATTGCGCTTTTTGATGAGTTTGAGGCCTGTGAGACGCCGGAGTCAAAGTTTGCGCACGCGATGGACAACCTGCAGCCGCTGCTTCTAAATGACTCAAATGGCGGCGAAGACTGGCTCAGGCATCAGGTGACCGCTGCGCAGGTCTATGGCCGTCAGGGCAAGACCAGGCAGGGCTCCGAAGCATTGTATGAGGTGACAGACCAGATCCTGCAGGAGCATATCCGGCAGGGAAATTTGAAATAATCGTCCCTGTGAATGGTAACAAATAATCGTTTTTCCCCATCGCTTCCATGCGATGAGAAGATGGACCAGGGCAGGCCATCCCAAATCTATCGGAAAGAGGTACTATTTTATGGAAGCAATTGACAGAAACAAACTCGATACCGCGATTTCCTACGTGGAAAGAATCGCTGACGGCAAAAATCCGGTGACCGGCGCAGAGGTCGGGGAAGATACGGTGTTAAATAACCCGAATGTGATCCGCTGCATGTTCTTTATTAAAGAGGTGCTGGAAGGCGTCCGCTGCAACGGCGGCTATATCGGCAGTAAGCCAAAAAAGAGCGAGCTTAAGGAATTCCCGCTGGACTTGCTGCAAGCTTATACTTACAGAGAGGACAAGCCGATCACCAGGTTGGTAGAGCAGCTGAACGAGCCTGTGGATGAAAGCCGGTACAGGAAATTATCCTACAAGCCCATTACCCAGTGGCTGAAGCTGAACGGCTTTCTGCAGGATGATTTCAATACGGAGCTGAATAAAAATGTGACTGAACCGACTGAAAAAGGGCGGCGGATCGGCATCAGCAGTGAGAAGAGCCGGAGCATGGCCGGAGCCGAGTATATCCGGGTGATCTATGGAAGGGAAGCGCAGGAGTTTATTGTGCAGAATCTGGAGAGGATTCTGAACGGAGAAGAGGCGCAGTAGCACTGGCAGTCGGAAACAGAAGAGAATTATATACGAAATTAAGAATCCCACCGGGAATCTGAATGTGACGAATGAAAACACAGGACAAAAACTTGCGATAAAGTGTAACTACATGTTCGTGACGCAGATTTTCGGTGGGTTTTTGTTTGCAAAAAGCAGAATCATTTGAATCACACTTGACGAGACCCTATTAAATAGGGTATAGTACAGGTGGGAAAGGAATATAATGACAAGAACATTTATTCAGACCATGGAATTTTCCAGAAATTGGGATAGACTGGGCTTTCAGGATAGCGATTTAAGGAGACTGGAATTAGAATTGCTTTTTAATCCAACGGCTTTTCCTGTCCTGAGAGGGACAGGCGGTTTGCGAAAAATGAGATTTTCGCGGGAAAGTGAAGGGAAAAGAGGAGGCGTTCGGGTATGCTATGTGGATTTTGTCGTGGAAGAGGTTATTTATCTGATTACCGTCTATCCTAAAAAGGAAAAAGAAAATCTTTCAACGGCAGAACGCAATACAATAAAGAAGGCTCTGGATATACTCAGAACCAGTTTATAAGGAGGTGATCTGATGAGTAATGTATACGAAACTATCATGACCGGGTTAAATGAAGCAATAGAAGACGCAAAAAGCAAAGAAAGAAAATTGCCTAGAAGGATGGTGACAGTCACCCCGGTGAAGGAATATAAAGCGGAAGAGGTCAGGAAAATCCGCCTCTCCACGGGTATGTCACAGAAAATTTTCGCGGGTTATATAGGGGTTTCTGTTAAAACAGTAGAAGCTTGGGAAGCTGGGACGAATAGTCCGTCCGGAGCAGCAAGCAGATTGCTTAGCATGATGGAAATGGATGAAAAGCTGACAGAAGAGTTTCCTTTTGTAACATTGGTTTGACTTGCGGGAAATACAAAGGAGAGCCCATCATGGAATACACATACACAGAACTCTTAATCTTTTTCCTGCTTTACAGTCTCATGGGCTGGGTGGGCGAGGTCGTGATTACCTCCGTGACCAGGCGCAAATTCTGCAACCGGGGCTTTTTTAATATGCCGCTTTGCCCGAAATACGGGGTGATGGCGGATATCTTGATTCTGGTACTGCCGACGGTCGGGGAGGAACTGAGCTTTCTTAATATTTTCACACAGTATGTGATCGCGCTGGTGGTTGTGTCGGTGGTGGATTTTGTGACGAGCGATATCGCGCACCGGCTTCTGCACCGCAGGCTTTCACAGTACGAGAGAGATACGCTGTTTGGCGGGGAATTAAAGGGGACTACAGTGGCCGTCGTGAAATCGGCGGTGATTCTGGGGCTGAGTAAGCTGCTGCACCCGTTTATTTTTACATTTGTCCGCCTGCTGCCGGTGTTGCTGTTGCAGATTTTGGGGCTGGTGCTTTCAGGATTGTTGGCGCTGGATATGGTCTCTGTCATCTATGCCGGTGAAATGAGGCAGCGCGGAGAGGCTTTGGAGAAGAAAAGGAAAAAGAACGGAAAAAAAGCCAGGAATGGTGAAAAACGCGTGGATGTGACGCAGGTTGTCTCTGAGGAAAATTTGGGTAATCGGCTCTGCAATGCGGTCTGGAGACGTCTGGAGCGCGCTTACCCGGGCATGGGAGAGCGGGATGAAATCCGTTCCGGCAAATATGTCTTTGCAAAGGGGCTTTGTCTGAATAAGCTGCTCTGGATTTTTATCATATGGGCGTTTGTAGGAGACCTGTTTGAGACGGTTTTTGTGTGGGCGACGACCGGCGTGTGGATGAGCCGCACCAGTGTGATTTATGGTACTTTTTCCATTGTGTGGGGCTTCGGCGCGGTGATTATTACGGTTGTCACACAGAGGCTGGCGGGCAGAGAGGATCGTTTTGTATTTTTCTCCGGCGCTGTTTTGTGGGGCGTCTATGAGTATACCTGCAGTGTCATTTCCGAGTATGTCTTCGGCAGAACCTTCTGGGATTACAGCGATATGATGTTCAACATCGGCGGAAGGACAAATCTGTTGTTTTGTTTATTCGGAGGTGTCTTGTCCGTGCTTTGGGTAAAGAGCCTGTATCCTCTGATCAGCGGCCTGATCGAAAAGATCCCGCCGGCGATCGGTGTGGTGATTACCTGGGTTGTCACGGTGGTGATGATCGCGGATCTGCTGTTATCCGGCGCGGTGCTGTCGAGATATGTGAATCGCCTGGAGGGCGTGGTGGCGCAGAATGTGCTGGAGGAATTTATTGATGCCAATTATTCTGATGCCTTTGTGGAAAGCGTCTGGCCGAATATGCAGGAGCCGGGAAGCGGGACGCCGATCTGGCAGCAGGAAGATGAGTAAAAAATCTGAAATATAAACAGGGAAAGAAAACCTGGGAATAACAGCAGACTGGCCTGTTATTCTCAGGTTTTTAAAATGTTCAAATCATCAGCATGATTTGAATAATGACCGCCGTCACAAACGGTACTGTCACAGCGTCGTACCCCTTCTTTGTAACCGCCTCTGTGAAGGCAGCGGCCAGGGCGACGACCGCTGCCGTTATGAGCGAGTGCGTCAGCGCGACTCCATCAGAAAGTAAAACCAGAAGTACGGATACAAAGGCCATGGCGAACATGGCCGCGCTGCCCTCATAGGTCTTTTTGTGATCGGCCGGCTTAAAACCGATGTGGTGACGCCCGAAGCGTTTGCCGATCAGCGCGGCCGCTTCATCGCCCAGGCCCCAGGCCAAAATCGCGGCGATGATGGTCAGCTCCGAACCCAGGGCGCCCCAGAACAGAGCAATCAGCACAGCGGCAGATCCGAAGAGCAGGACGAGACTTTTGCGAACCTCTCCGGCGCTGCGCTCCTGAAAAAGTCTGGCGTAGAAACGCCTGGTCTCAAAGTGACAGAGAATGGGGTAGACCACGATGGCAAAAATCAGACACACCGCGGACGGCACATACCAGTGTTCTGAGGCCGCGATAATGACTAAGACCAGCAGAAAGGCAATGGTGTGGAGCATTTTGCGGCGCAGCTCGCCCTGGACGTGAAAGACTTTGAAACAGAACAACGCGATGCAGAGAACAATCAGCAGAAATACGAACAGAATTCCCAGTGTGTGCAGTGTTTCGTCAATAAATGCCATCGGACATCTCCTCCTGTGTAAATTTCATGTAAAATCTTTGCGGATAATGTCCTATTATAAGAAGCATGACGAAAAAATGCAATGGAAGATTTTGTCCGCTGGCATTTACGGCTCATTCACCACACCTACAAACAGCGGCAGGCCGTTTGTGTCGGTGATGGCAAAGAGAAAGGGACGGTCCAGGGTGAAATCAAGCTGTTGTGGCGTTTCGGCTTCAGCGCTTTCCGCGGTAATGACTGTGTAGGCGGCAGCCTCCACGCCTTCCTCATCGATTTTCACCCGCGCGGCGTGCTCCACACTGCTGACATAGACATTTGCTGTGTCGGTCAGCGGCGAGAAATCAGCTGCTGCGGAGTCAAACACAGAGGTAACGCCAAGCGAAGCCAGTGAATCGATGAGACCCAGGTTGGAGCAGACGTCAAATTTCGGCAGGGACAGGTTGATCTGATAATATCCTCTGTTTTCCCATTCGGATTTGGATTTGGTGGAAATAAACGCTGTCAGATCGGTTCCGTTCAATACTGCGTCCACCGTGGTATCCTCATCGGGCAGGATCAGCCACATCTTACCGCCTTGCTGCAGCGACAGTCCCATCGCCATGAAACCGTCTCCATAATATACATATCCCGTATCGGTCTGATGCATGAAATCACAGTCGATATCTCCATTTAAAGCATGGAAGGTCTGCTGATACGTATTATTTTCCGAAAATTCATCTACCCAGGCGGCTTTATAATAAATGGTCGTCGCAAGGGCCAATATGGTCTCCGCGCTCAGTTCAATGCCTTCGGCCTGTTCTGACAGAAGGCCGCCGGTCTGGGCATTCAGCCAGTCGCGCAGCGCCTGTGAAAAATCCTCACTTCCCATTTCACCATAATAGGTGGAAGCATAATAGGACTCCGCCAGCGTATCCAGCACCTCCTGGTGGTAATCCAACGAATTGGAAAGCCACAGGGAGGAGCCGAGGATGGTGGTCACGTTGCCGTCGTCCGAGTAGGCCATCTGCCAGACATCGGAGGCCTGTTCCCGCAGCGTTTCGATATCGTCCGCCCCGCAGAACGTGAGAATTTCCTGGCGCGTGTCGCCGTCCGTGGTCTCCGCTAACATCGCCAGGGCCAGCCAGACATTGATGGGAGAATAAATCCGGTTTTCCTCCCCGGCACCGGTCAGCATTTCTGCTGTAGATGTGTTGAAGAAAGCAAGAAGAGAGGCGTCATATCCTTCTTCGGCGTCCTTTAAGGCAGAATAGCTCTCCTGCCAGGCGGTATAGTCCGCCTTCCAGGCGTCGTAATCCCAGTCGCCGTTGGCACTATAGTAATCCTCTTCATTTGGATAGGCCGCCATTTCCGGGTAGTTTGCCTCGGACAGTGCGTATTCTGAGGATGTTCCGCCACTGGCCTCATCATTGCAGTTGATATCCAGGTTATTCGTGCTGCTGGCTGTGCCGGTGTTGCCGGTGCTGTCAGTGTATGTACACCCGGCCATGGACAGGGCCATGGCGGCGCTAAGAAGCAGGGCAGTCACTTTTTTCATCATTTTTTTCATTATGTATTTCCTCCATTTCCGAAGATTTTCCCGGGCGGGGCTTGTCAAAAGCAGCCGTGTTTCTGCATGCCGGGTGCAGTTTCCGGACGCTTTTTTCTTCTTTATATCAAAAGACGAGAAAGAATAAGCGATATTACAGGAATCATACGGATTTTCTGCATGAAATTGAATTTAAGATGATGGTACACGATGAACTGAGATATTGTCCGGAAAATTTCGGGCTGCAGCTCATAAAATTTACCTCAAAAATCTTGCAAGCGGGATAAAATGAAGGTATAGTAAACGGAGATTTCATTTATGGGAGGATGAGAGAGTCGTTATGACCTTTTCCACTGTATTTTACCAGATGCTTGCGCTACTGATATTGATCGGCGCGGGTTATATCGCCGCAAAGACCGGGATGATGGACGAGCATACTTCCTCGAAGATGTCCGCCATGATTTTGAATATTTTCAATCCGATGCTGGCCATTTCCAGCGCCAGCGGGGCCGTCGGACAGATTCCTCTTTCGCAGATGGGGCAGGTGGCGTTGATTGCTGTGGCGATGTTTCTGCTGTTTATTGTCATCGGTATGATCCTTTCGCCCTTTTTTTCCAAAGATACGTTTCAGAAAAAGATTTTCGAGCTCATGTTTGTCTTCTCCAATCTGGGATTTATGGGGATCCCGGTGGTCAGCAGCGTGCTGGGTTCGGAGTATGTGGTGTATGTCACTGAGTTCATGATGGTTTACAATATATTTTTCTACACCTATGGCATCACCATGATGGACGGCAAATTTTCTGCCGCCTCCCTAAAAAAGCTTCTGACGCCCAGCAACCTCCTGGTGTTTTCCTCTATTTTTATTCTGGTATTCAGCATTCAGCTGCCGGATTTTGTCAATACGGCGGTTACTTATCTGGGCAACGTGACCTCACCCATGGCCATGATGACCATCGGCTATGCTCTTTCCAAGGCCAGCCTGAAGGATATTTTTACTGACGGAAAGCTTTACCTGTTTACATTTATCAAGCTCCTGGTTATTCCGCTGGCGCTTTTGCCGGTGTTAAAGCTTTTACCTATCCCGTCAGATTTAATTCCGCTGTGCATGATCATGTTCGGGATGCCTGTGGGCAATATGCCGTTGATTCTGGGCAATGAGCGTGGTATCGACGGCACCACCTGCTCTGCCGGCATCATCATGACGACGCTGTTCTGCCTGGTGACGATTCCGCTGCTGATGGCGATTGTGTGAGGATACCTATGAAAAAAAGCAGACTGAAAATTGTAATCAATTCCCCGGTCATCCTGACCTTCGTGCTGATCAGCTTTATTGCGACATTGTTAAATGAGCTGACGGGCGGCACCAGCACGGCTATGTTTTTCATGACATATCACTCTCCGCTGACCAATCCGCTGACCTGGCTGCGGTTTTTCACGCATGTGTTCGGCCACAGCGGCTGGGATCACCTGATCGGGAATATGACCTATCTGCTCTTGCTGGGGCCGATGCTCGAGGAAAAATACGGCTCCGCGGATATCCTGGAGGTCATTGCGGTCACGGCACTGGTGACGGGCCTGGTCAATTATATCTTTTTTCCGAATGTGGCGACGTGCGGCGC
>JAJPXG010000108.1 GCA_021205565.1 Lachnospiraceae bacterium
TAAAGTATTGATTTATCAAGGTGCGATCCCATTTTTGCTATGGGAAGTTTGAGTTTGTAATTTGGGAAGATAAAAAATTCCACATTTATTCAGTACAAGAGCCGCGCCCTGAAAGCGCGGCCCGTCAATTTCTGTTCTCTTTTCCTCTTTACAGTCCCTCTTCGTAGCTGTCGATGAGTTCACCGATCGACTCCGGGCGGTCAAAATAAGTATCCATCTCCAGCTCCTCACTGACACTGTCAATGATTTCCTGCAGACCCTCCTCCCCGATTCCGATCTCCATAAACAGCGTATCTTCGCTCAGATCCTCCGCCTCCATCTTGGTATACTCACTGATCACTCTGAATACGCAGTCCGCAATTTCCGCTCTGCCCATAACAAATCCTCCTAAAACTAAATTGAGCCAGGGCTGTCCCCCATATGTTGGCTAGATTGTAGCACCTGAGGAAGGATTTGTAAATACATATCTTACCACTTTTCCGGGTCGCCTGATATGTTTCCTGGTTTTAAGCAGACTTAAATTCTCTCCGAAAGATAATCAATCATCTTTTTTCAGAGCAAGCGCCCTGGCTAAAACCTGTGCCGGCACCGTTTTTCCATTCTCTTCCCACTTCAGAAAAACATTTAAAAGCGCACCAGCGTACGCGTAAAGAACGTATGTCTGGTCCGGGTGCCTGTTAATGACCTGTTCTTCCATATAGTGATTGACCGCGTCTATGATGACCCCGTACATTCCGGCCTTCACCAGACAGCGGAAATAATCTGCGTAGCGGTCAAAAAACAAAATGGCCTGCAGAACATGCGCCTCATCGCGGAACTGGCCGTTGATATGCACCTCGCTCTCGCGGATGTAAGCCGCTACAATCTCGTGCAGATAATCAATCAGTACATCTTCCTTCGACTGATAATACTGGTAAAAAGTCATCCTGGAAAAGCCCGCCCGCTTCGCAATATGCGAAACCCGGATTTTGTCAAATTCCATCTCCTGCATCAGTTCTGCAACTGCCTTGCCGAAGCATTCGCGCGTAAACCGGCTCCGGTCGGTGTAGTGGTCATTTATTGCCATACTTTCTTTCTCTTTTCTTACAGAAATCCATGTTTTGTAAATTGTATCATATTTCTTCCGGGTTTACAATATAAGTAGTTTTAAAAACCACATTACAGGTTTTAAAATATTTTTCTTTGAGGCCGGACAGTGATAACAGAAAGAAACAGCATAGCCTGATCTCTTTCACAGTTTGTCCCGCCCTTTCAGGCGGAGAATGGAGTAAATATGAAATATGCAATCATTGTGGATTCCGGCTGCGACATGCGCAGGGATGATTTTTCTTACGACAGCGAACATATCCTCTTTCACAGAGTGCCGCTGGAGCTGCGCATCGGCGACAAGGTCTTCACCGATGATTTTTCCTTAAACGTGGAGGACTTCATGCATGAAATGGAAGCCTGCAATGAAGCGGCCGGTTCCGCTGCGCCCTCTCCCCAGGCCTGGCAGGACGCTTATCTTTTAGTGGACGAGGTCTTTGCCATCACCATTACAGGAGGCCTGTCAGGCAGCTATGCAAGCGCTGTTTCTGCCCGCGATATGCTGTCAGAAAGCATGCCGGAGAAAAAAGTGCATATCATCGATTCCCTTTCCACCGGACCGGAAATCGGTCTTTTAGTAGAAAAGCTGGTTTCCCTGATGGAGCAGAATCTTACGTTTGAACAGATCGTCACAGAGATTACCGCCTATCAGAAAAAGACGCACCTGCTCTTCATCCTGGAGAACCTCGATAACCTCGTCAAGGGCGGCAGAGTTTCCCCGTTAGTCGGCAAGGTAGCCGGCATCCTGGGCATCCGCATCCTCGGCAAGGCTTCCGAGGAAGGAACGCTCGCTCTGCTTGACAAATGCCGCGGCAAGACCGCCGTCTATGACAAGCTGATTTCAGAAATGATGTCCCACTATCGCGGCGGGAATATCATCATCAGCCACTGCTTCCAGGAATCAAAGGCCAAAATGCTGGCAGACAAAATCCGGGAAGCCTATCCAAAGGCCAAAATCAAGATCATGCGCACCAGCGGACTCGACAGCTTCTACGCCCAGAGAGGCGGACTGCTGGTCGGATACGAAGCCTGACAAAACCATACTCAGTCTCACATAAAGAAATACGGCAACTTTCCTATTTTACGGAAAATGTCGTATTTCTTTGTAATATCGCTTTGTAAAAAAGCTTTCTCTGTCAGAGCTCCATATGCGGCAGCAACGCGTCTGCCTTTCCGGGTGCGTTTTTTTACGGAAATGGACATTTTCTCAAATGACTTTTTCGTCATTACTCCATAATTCCCCCACTCAGCGTTCCCTCCAGGTACTCGCTGCTCACAGCCGGCACACAGCAGATAAAGACCATATCACCATCTGACACCACCGTGAACTGATAATAGGGCATGTAAATCTGCGTTTCCGCACTGATCAGATACTGAAGCTCCACAGAAGCCACTTCCGAACTGTCGATATCAGTTTCTGAGAAATCTGCCCATGATAAATAATAACCCTGTATCAGAAGCGCCTCCGCTTCCTCAGCGGTGATGACGGGATAGTCGCCCAGCTTTTCAAGCAGATCCGAAGCAAATTCCTCCGCCCACACGAAGCGATACACCGGAAGCGTCTCAACCATTTCCTGAGAAAGGGCGGCGTCAATCTCCGCCTGCACCAGAGCAGCAAGCTCCATCCATTCTGCATACTCACGATCCGACAGAGTTGATGTGGCAAAACCCGGAATATAAACTTCTCCCAGTTTAAGAGTCTCCAGTGTCAGAGCCTCTGCCTGCGCATCGGTCGTGGTTTGCGCTTCTTCCGCCTCTGTTGCAGGTTCAGCGGCTGAAGTTGAAGTTTCCCCTTCAGAATCGGTCGCCGCAGCGTCGTCCTCGTCTGAGGTAGATTCCGGCGTCAATTCCTCTTCCATTTCCACTGTCTCAGATTCTTCCACCACGGATTCCTCCTCCGCAGTGTCAGCCGAAATCTCCGCCGATTCCGCGGTGCTGGCATTCTGCGTACTGCCGGAACTGCCGGTATCAAAGCTTCGGCTGATAAAGGTGCGGCCGCCCGCGTATACTAAAAGGAGCGCCGCTGCCGTCGCCAAAAAGCCGGCTGCCGCACGGCGATACTTCAACTTAGATCCGGAGGTTGTCTTTATATCATCACAGCCGCACAGCACCTCCTCCTGCACCTGCCCCAAAGCCTCCAGAATATCCATTGCTGTCATACCGACCACCCCTCTTTCACAAGCTGCGCAGCCAGCTTTTTGCGCGTCCGCGATAAAAGCACCGCCACATGATTTTCCTTCATGCCATAGCGCGCGGCCAGCTCCTTTGCGGAGCACATATAAAAGTATCTCTGCAAAAAGAGCTCCCGCTCCCGCTTCGGCAGCGTATGTAAAAAGCGCTCGATTGTCTCTTTAAGCTCCTTCGCCTGCAGCGCATCCTCCACGTCCTTGGTATCCGCCACGCACTCCGACAGCTCGTCAAGCGCCAGGGAAAGCTCCCCGCCGCCCCGTTTCTGCGCCTGTTTTCCCTTCCAGATGTCCAGAGACAGATTCCGCGTGATCTTTCCCAAAAAAAGCCTCAGATAATTCGGCCGTTGCGGCGGCATGGTATTCCAGGCACGCAGCCAGGTATCATTGACGCACTCCTCAGAATCCTCCTGATTTTCCAGGATATTGTAGGCAATTGTATGGCAGTATGGGCCATATTTCACATTCGTCTCGTGAATCGCCTGTTCATTTCTCTCCCAGTACAGTCCGATGATGGCAGCATCTTCCATCCTGCGTTCCTCCCTCATGTGTCTGTTTTATCGTAATAAATCAATACGGATACGCACTGCAAAAACATACTTTAAGCAAGCATTCCATTTCTGAACTATGATCTTTCATAATTATATGACGCAAAAAATCCTGCACCGTGACAGACTGATCCACTTTTTTTAATAATTTTGTCATAAACACCAAAATTTCCACTCTGCAGTCTTTTTGCACAGAATCCATTTCAGAAAAAGGGGCCCGCCATAAGGCGAGCCCCTGCATATCTGGTAAAACTGTTATCTCTGTACTCTCGCGCCTGCGCCGCCCATGATGGCTTCAACTTCCTTTTTATTCGCCATGGAAGTGTCGCCCGGGGTGGTCATCGCCAGTGCGCCGTGTGCCGCGCCGTAGTTCACAGCCAGCTCCGCGTTCTGGGTGGTCATCAGGCCGTATACCAGGCCGGAAGCAAAGGAATCGCCGCCGCCGACACGGTCCATAATCTCCAGACCCTTGTAATCCTTGGCCTTGTAGATCTCACCGTCCGCCCAGCAGATCGCGCTCCAGTCGTTCACGGTAGCGGTCTTCACGGTACGAAGGGTGGTCGCCACAACCTTGAAATTCGGATAGGTCTTGGCAGCCTCGTTGATCATCTTCTTATAGCCGTCAAGATTTAACTCTTTTAAGTTGGCGTCATTGCCCTCAATCTCGAAGCCAAGGCAGGCGGTGAAGTCTTCCTCGTTGCCGATCATCACGTCAACGTACTTTGCAACCTCTTTATTGACCTCCTGCGCCTTAGCCTGTCCGCCGATCGCGCTCCACATGGAAGGACGATAGTTCAGGTCATAGGAAACAACGGTGCCGTACTTCTTCGCGGTCTTGATCGCGGCGATCACGGTCTCGCAGGCCTGCTCAGATAAAGCGGCGTAAATTCCGCCGGTATGTAACCAGCGAACGCCCAGCTCGCCAAAGATATAATCAAAATCAAAATCCTCCGGAGTCGCCTTGGAGATGGCGGTGTTCGCTCTGTCGGAGCAGCCTACCGCGCCGCGGATACCAAAGCCGCGCTCGGTAAAGTTGATGCCGTTGCGGCAGGTGCGGCCGATACCGTCAGTCTTCATCCATTTGATCAGGTCTGTGTCAACGCCGCCCTGGCAGATGAAATCCTCAATCAGTCTGCCGACTTCGTTGTCCGCGAAAGCGGTGATCACGGCGGTCTTCATGCCAAAGCACTTGCGCAGGCCGCGGACTACATTGTACTCGCCTCCGCCTTCCCACGCACGGAAGCTTCTCGCCGTGCGGATTCTGCCCTCACCCGGGTCCAGGCGCAGCATAATCTCGCCGAGAGATACCGCGTCATACTTACACTCACTTGCCGGTCTTAAATTTAAATCCATTCTATACCTCCACTTTCCGGTCCCCTTCACAGGGCCGTCATAATATTGTGCGCCGTGGTGCGCAATCTCATGGCACAGCCGTAAACGGCACATCACAGTATTCATATTGTAACATGACATGCGGTAATTCAGCAAGGTTTTTGTGACATTTTTCCATATTTATTTTCCTGATCTCACGATTCCAGCCTTTCCCCGCTCTCCTGCAGGTCATCCAGAAGCTTCCTTAAATCCTGAATGTCCTCCTCCGTCAGCGAATTTTCCTCCGCCATACTGCTGACCATCAGCCCCAGCTTTCCATGATAAAATTTCTGAAGGACTGAATCACGCTCCTGTCTGGCCACCAGCTCCTGACTTGGCACGGGTGTGTAATATTTGGCCCGTCCCCGTGTCTCGTAGGTCACAAAACCCTTGGCCTCCATCCGCTTTAAGAAGGAAATGACCGCGTGCTTGGTCCAGCCGGTCTCCTTCTCCAGCTTCTCCACGATTTGCATGGTGGAAAGCGTTCCCTCCTCCCAGAGAAGTTTCAGGATTTTCTGTTCTGATTCTGTAATATGATTCATTTTGTCTGTGCCTTTCTGTCATATCGGGTGTGCGTTATTATATCAGACTGTCAAAATGGCGCCGCAGAGCCCGTTGTTTTCATCCACATAGTAAAAGTTATCCACTAAAAGCCATCCTTCCTCCTCGTCATTTCCAATGAAAATATAATAATTCACAAAGTACTGCCTCTCGTCCTTTTCTCCCACATAAACCGCTGCATATTTCCAGCTGTAAAGCGCCGTGCCGTCATCCGAATAAACTGTCTCAGTCTCCAGCACCGCCAGGAGATTCTCCCCGGACTCTTCCAGTTCGGCATCCCCGTATCGGGCAAAGAAATTCTCTCCCACAATTTTCCACGCTTCCTGCGGGCTCAACTCTTCTATTTCCTCTGTTGGGGCAGTTTCCTCGTCATCATATGTCCGGACGTTTGGAATTTCGCAGACAGTCGGTCCTGTCAGCTGTATAAATTCATCCGCACATACCTTATCATAGTTCACGACTTCCCAGTAAGAAGACAGTGTTTTCGTCTCCTCCCCGACATTCACACCGCAGGCCCAGCAGGTGCCGTCTTTTTTGAGAATGACAGTATTCTCCAGTCCTTGCGGAAACGATTCAAATTCCGTAGTATCCAGACAGTTTACATTTCGTGATACGCTGCCGGTCCATACCATCACAGCATCCTCAGCGACGCATACCGGCTCTGAAATATAAAGAGTATCGTCTGAAATCTCCACTCCACAACTGCCCGCGTAATTATAACCCCAGGTCCAGACCGTACCGTCTTGAAGTAACGCCGCGTGATTATAAGCGCCGCCGGTCACCAGCACCGCGTCTGAGAGTACCTTCTGCGGCGTTGACACAAAGAAATAGTCTCCATAATAAAACTCTCCACTCCAGATCGTACCCCAGATATAAACATCGCCGTCCTCCGTCATACAGGCCACATCTCCCCGGCCGCAGCAGGCGTAAGCCACATCCTCCATCAGCAGAACAGGCGTGGATACCGCGTTTTCTTCCCTGTGATTATACTTAGCACCATAAAACACTTCCCAGGAAAATTCCTCAGTCTGCAGCAGCGCGCCATCAGCCGCAGAGCCAAACCCGTACAGCTCATGATCCTCCGTCAGGTAAATCACAAAGCCTCCCAGGGAGGAATAATCCACATGCACCACATTCTCCGCGATTTTCACAAACTCTGCGTGATATTCCTCATCCCACGTGCCCTGCCCCAGCTGCCCATAGTAGTTGTAGCCGCAGCCCCAGAGGACATGGTTCTCATCTATGTAATAAAGATTGTCAGGATTGCCGATGTTTGTAATATAGTAATTTTCAATCTGAATGTCAACCCGAAGAGGCGCTGCCTCGCCATCCTGACTCTCATCCATAACAGATTCCTGTGTACCCGAACTTCCTTCCGCGTTCAGATGCACCGACACTGCTCCAATCAGTACCAGTAAGACCACAATCACAACAGACAGCACCGCTGCCCTTTTCCTTTTTGGTTTCATCACGCCCACAATCCGTTCCTCCATAAATTTCCTGCTGCCGCCCATCGCTGTTGTCAGGCTGATTCCAAAGCCGTTCAGACTGCCGCAGACAGCCAAAAGACTCTGCCCGTAGGCATACCGCTTCTTATCATTCATTCCCCTGACCACTATGTAATCGCAGGCCAGCTCGCAGTCCTTTTTCGAAGCGAAATATGCCCACCAGACCAAGGGATTGTGCCACTGCAAAATCAGGCATACGCCGCGAATCAGCTGCCAGAGATTGTCGCGCGTCCTGTAATGCTCCCTCTCATGGCGAAGAACGCTTTTCAGAATGGCCTCATCCCGGATCTGCTCCATATCCACATAAATCGCGGGATGGATCACACCCGCCAGGCAGTAACAGCCAGGCACAGAATATACCGCGAGACCATCCTTAAGCCTCCCGATCAGCCTGCGCTCCTTTTTTAACCTGTAAAAGAGACGAATGTTTCCGATCAGCATATACAGGCCAAGGCTCAGACAGCCCGCAAGCCAGATCCGGAAAAAGATGCCGCTGCTTTCTTTTAATCCGGATGAAAAGCTCTCGCTGCTTTGAACTTCACCGCCAGCATCATACGCCCCGATTTCCTTTAGCGCTTCGCTGTCAGTCCGCTCACTGTCTGTACCCTGCTCTGCACCGGTTTGATTGAAATCTGTATATAATCCTGCACCGGAAGTATCTGACAGCCGCAAAGCTTCTGCTTCCGTTCCCTCGTCAGCACTCCCGTTCTCTTCCGATGCCGTACCATTTTCATCCGCAGAAGTCAGCACCTCATTTGTATCATTCGTACTATTTTCGGCAAATATCCAGGCGACAGCTGTCTCCCGCAGTGACTGCGGCAGGCTCACCTCCACCGTCATACCCACCGGAAGCAAAATCCGCAGCGCCACAAAAATCCACAGAAAATACTGAAAATCCGGGGTAAGACACATGTGAAACAGCCTGCGAATCAATCCAATCAGCAGAATCATGACAGATACCTCTATGGTAATTTCCCAGATCGAAAGAATATGCATGCGCCGGTTCCTCCACATATATTCCATGAGTATGCTATTTCGGTAACATTTCTATTACCAAAATAGCATACCACAGCAAGGAATGCAAGCTTTATTTATGCAAACCCATAGAAAAAGAGTATCACTCTGTTTCAGATGATACTCTCCGTTTCTTTTGTAGTTTTCTTTCCTTTGAATAATTCCCTGGATTATTTATAACATAACAGTGAACACACAAATCAGACTTTCTCAATGACACAGGTATGCTTTTTCGCATTTTCTCCTTTTGCATCCTTATCATAATTGATTCCAACCAGGAGCAGATTACCAAAATATTTTTTCAGATCGCCTTCATATCGGTTTTCATGAATCTGTTTAATTGCGGTATCAGCGTCCTTATTATATTTCAGTTCAATTACCATCGCCGGTCTGTCCGAACCCTTTCTGGGTAAAAATACCAGATCCGCGAATCCTTTTCCCTCAGGAAATTCCGGAACAATCTTATAGAATCTTCTCGCCGTGTAATATGCAATCATAATCGCGCTGCTCAAAGAAGCTTCATTATTATACTGTAATATGGAAGAATTCAGGTTATGTGCCTTCTCCAGCGCAGCAGCCACAGTATCACTGTCTCCCCTGAACGTCGCTTCCAACAAATTTTCCGAATCCTGCAGCAGTTCTCCAACATCCGCCCACTCATCGCCACTCACTGCGTCAGCAAAAGCATCCGCCACCTCCTGATTGGGAATAAAAGCCTTTCCACTTTCAGCATCATAACCCAGGTAACCCAGATGAATCAGAAGTGTCAGGACATCATCCTTGTTTTTGAAAGATGACACGTCATTTTGGAATAATCTGATTTTGACCCTGACCTGCTCCCCTCCCAACATAGATACTACGGAATCTTTCAAGCCATCATAATTCATACTGATATAGCTTTTCAGTGATTCATAAGTTTCAGAACTGGTCCAATAATTGGAAAATTCTTCATTTACGATTGCTTTCATAACAGAATTCGGACTATACACATGTTGAATCCGACTGAAGGTGTAACCATCATACCATGTACTCATCTGCTCGAAATCCATATGATAATCTACACAGAGTTTTTTAACCTCTTCCTCCGTAAAGCCGATATATTTTGCCAGCTTCGCCGGATTTGTCATTGTAAATTCCAAAAAATCCGTTAATGCAGATTCCGTACCATATTTCTTGATAGGCAGAATACCAGTCATATATGCAGCCGCAATCGTACTGTCCGTAATGGGACCTGCTTTGAAAAGTCCGCGAAGCAGTTGAATGTATTTTTTCTGAATTGTCTCATCATTTTTCGCCTCGCGGAACAACGCATCCCACTCATCTATAATAATAATAAATTTTTCGTCCGTTTTTTCCGAAACAGAAAATAGAGCGTCCGCGAGAAATGTTTCTCCCTCTTTAATGCAAGCCGGAAATACTTTCATCAGTTCCTCAATCACCGCCGCCTGCAGATCCAGAATCATATCACTGCCCTTATTTTTTGCTCTGGCGATGAACCGCGTGATATCCAGATAAATCACATTGTACCGATTCAGACCCTTTTCAAAAGATCCCATCCCGGATATTTCCAGACCTGCAAAAAGAGCGCGTGAATCACAGCTTTTATCGTAATACGCGCAAAGCATTTTAGCCGCAAAAGATTTTCCAAATCGTCTGGGTCTTGAAAAACAGGTCAGCTTGCGCGGCGTATCAATTGTACTGTTCACATAATCAATCAGTCCGGTTTTATCCACATAAATATCATTGGTAATCGTCCGAAACCCCTCATTTCCCGGATTTAAATACGCTCCCATCGTTACTTCCTTTCTGTCTTCTTACAGGCACTTTCTGCTACACTCTCAGTATAACAAACCTGATTTTTTCCCGCAACCTCTTTCTCCGATTTATGTTAGTCATACATATAATCTATAAATTCAGCAGCGTCCGGTACTTCCCGGTCTGAATCACAGAACAAATCCCCTCCACACCGCACTGCACCATGCTGGCGACCGCAGCGTCCGTGTAAAAAGCCATATGCTGCGTCATCACCACGTTCGGGAACTGGCGCAGATACGCCATCGAGCGGTTGCTGATGATCTCATCACGGCGGTTGACATGGTAAATACCCTCCTCATACTCAAAGCAGTTCCACACCATATTTTTCGGCAAAGTGATTAAAATGTTCTCTTTCATCGTCTCTTACTTCATAAGCCAGTATTTTCATGTCAACCTTCCAAATGAAATCTGTCATCCAATGTCAATCATTGCTTGTATTATATTCAACTCAAAACTGGGTGAAATGTGCATACCGCAAGGTTTACATTCTCAACCGACCCGCCCTGGCCGATACACCTTCCGCTTCTGCTGCGCGGAAATCAGCGGAATCAGTATAGACGCCGGCAAAAGCTTCTGCCCCAGCGTCCCGGCGCGCACAAGAGGTGACGGAATAATAACGGTTTGCTGTCTCTTCATCCCCCGAAGGGCTTCCCGTACACAATACTTAGGGGAAATCCCCTTCATGGCAAACTTTACGTTGGCGCGGACGTTGAATTCCGTATCCACCGGCCCAGGGCAGAGAACCGCCACATACACGGAACTCTTTTGCTCCGCAAGTTCCCTGGCCACCGCACGTGTCAGGCTGACTACATAAGATTTGGAAGCGTAATAGGCCGCCATGTGCGGCCCAGCCGGCAGAAGCCCCGCCGCAGATCCCACGTTCAGAATGGTGCCAAAGCCCTGCCGCTCCATCTTCTTAAGCATCCTTTTAAATAAAATATGCATGGCTTTGACATTGACGTCAATCAGAGACACCTCCTTCGACAGCTCCGTTTCCAAAAAACATCCGCAGACGCCGAAACCGGCGTTGTTAATAAAGACGTCCACACGCGTCTTTTCAAGCCTTTCCATGAAGTCATAACATTGCTCCTCATCTGATAAATCGGCTGTCCAGACGCGGCACGGAACCTTCATCTCCTGAGCAAGCGCTTCAAGCCTTTCTGCCCTGCGGCCTGTCAGCACCAGACGATATCCCATTGCCGCATAGGCATGCGCAAACTCTCTCCCGATTCCGGATGTAGCACCTGTGATGACCGCGGTTTTTCTTTTCATAAGACACTGCCTCCCATTAACTTTACTTCAGAATAGTATACGTCATTTTCCAAATATTAAAAAGATGAAATTATATACAATCCCTGTAACAGTGAATGCTGTTCTTCCGTTCAGATTTATTTAGGTACCTAAGAAATTTTCCATTGAATCCTTCGGACAACTGTGATAGACTGAAACACAAAGGGTTTTACACCTGATTATAAAAATTCTAAAGAAAAGAGGTCAATTTATGGAACTGACAAAAGAGTTCTACGAAGCCGCTGAGAAGCATTTCGATTCTGAGCGTGCCAACACCGTAGCCATGAACGCAGTAATGAACAACGGACTGAAAAAATCCGCTACCGTGGAACAGGCCGTGCGTGATCTGCCGCACACCTACTCCATCTCCTTAAAGCAGGGCAATATCACCAATCAGAAGCAGAGCGGACGCTGCTGGATGTTCGCCGCCTTAAATGTCATGCGTTTCGACGTCATGCAGAACCTGAATCTGGATACCTTCGAGCTTTCCCAGAGCTATCCGCTCTTCTATGACAAGCTGGAGAAATCCAATTATTTCCTGGAGAGCATCTTAAAGACGCTCGACGAGCCCACCAACGGCCGTCTGATCGCCTATCTGCTGCAGTCTCCCGTAGGTGACGGCGGTCAGTGGGATATGTTCGCCAACCTGGTGCGCAAATACGGTGTGGTGCCGAAGGATGCCATGCCCGAATCTGTCAACTCCTCCTCCACCCGTGACATGTGCTCCGTCCTGACAGAGAAGCTTCGCACCTATGCCTGCCAGTTAAGGACTGCCCATGCAAACGGTGCTTCCATGGAAGAGCTGCAGGCGAAGAAGGACGAGATGATGGACGAGGTCTATCGTATCCTTGTCATCTGCCTGGGCAAGCCGCCGAAAGCTTTTGATTTCGCTGTCCGCACCAAGGATGACAAATACATCACCGAGAAGCAGATCACTCCTTTGGAGTTCTTTGACAAATATGTAGGATGGAACCTGGATGACTATATCAGCCTGATCAACGCTCCTACCGCTGACAAGCCCTATCATAAGAGCTACAGCGTGAAGTTTTTGGGCAACGTTGTGGAAGGCAAGTGCGTTCGCTACCTGAATCTGCCCGCCGATATGCTCAAGGAAGCTGCCATCGCGCAGTTAAAGGACGGCAAGCCGGTGTGGTTCGGCTGCGATGTCGGAAAGTGCTCCAGCCGTGAGGGCGGTCTGATGGATCTGCACGCTTATGATCTGGAATCTTTACTGGATGTGGAATTCCCGATGACCAAGGCCGAGCGCCTGGATTACGGCCACAGCCAGATGACCCATGCCATGGTCTTCCAGGGCGTAGACTTAGACGAGAACGAGAAGCCCGTTCGCTGGCGCGTTGAGAACAGCTGGGGCAAGGATTCCGGCAAGGATGGCTACTATGTCATGAGTGATGACTGGTTCACTGAGTACAATTACCAGATCCTCATCAACAAGAAGTATCTGCCGGCCGAGTGCATCGCCGAGTACGAGGCAGAGCCGATCATGCTCGAGCCCTGGGATCCGATGGGTTCACTGGCACAGATGCAGTAAAGCTCTGATACATACTAATTTAATTACAGTAACAGGGGCCATCCGGTTTGTTCGGATGGCCCTTATTTTTTTTCTGTAAAATATCAGAGCCGGAACATCACTTTTAAGAAAGCAATGTTCCGGCCCGTCAAGGCTCCTATATAACTTGTATCATGATATACGCTCTCTCAGAAGTGCTTCCACCTCTGCCCTCTCAGGCATCACTCTCAACGCGCCCTTCCTGGTCGTAACCAGAGAAGCTGCCGCGTTCGCGAACCGAAGCGCCTCCGTCAGCTTCTCTTCGTCCAGATCTTTCAGCCCCTGCCTGCACACAAAATCAAGCATACATCCGCAGAAGGTATCCCCCGCACCGGTCGTCTCAATCGTGTTTGCCTGCAAAAAAGCCGGAACCTCCATCATCAGATCTCTGTAATAGGCTCTGCTGCCGTCCCTTCCCATCGACAGTAAAATCAGGGAAATATCGGGACAGAGCGTTCTGATCCAGCGAACCCCCTCGTCAAAATCCTCTTTTCCGGTCAGCCACTGAATCTCATTGTCCGAAATTTTCAGGATATCACAGTGATACAGTCCGTACAGGACCTGCTCTCTCGCCAGTTCCATGGAGGACCACAGCGGCGGCCGCAGATTCGGATCAAAGGAAAGGAGCGCCCCGTTCTGCCTGGCCAGCGCAATCGCCTTCCTGGTTGCCCTGCGAACGCCCTCATGCGTCATGGACAACGTCCCAAAGTGAAAAATCTTCGTGTCCGCCAGCAGCTTGTCTGAAACCTCTTCCTCTGTCAGCATCATGTCCGCGCCCGGCTCCCGGTAAAAGGAAAAATCCCTGTCTCCGTCCGGCAGCTTATGCACCAGGGCCAGTGTCGTATGAACCTTTTCATCCATGAAAAGGCCGGTCACATCAATACCTGTTTCCACAAGCGCGCTGTTTAACTGCTCTCCAAACGCGTCCTTCCCTACCTTCCCGATAAAGGCGGTTTTCCTGTTAAGCTTCTGAAGCATAGCCAGCACATTACAGGGAGCTCCGCCGGGATTGGCTTCAAATAACGGATTGCCCTGCGCGCTGACGCCGTTTTCCGTGAAATCGATCAGTAATTCTCCAAGGGCCACAACATCCCATTTTTTATTTTCCACAATTGACATCGCTGCCTCCTATATGACCAGATCAAATTTCTCAACATCCATCAAAGCAGCGCCCTCCGCCTCAAAACTGACAGCATCCGCTGTTAACGGGCTGTAGAGAAGAAAAGTCGCCGCCTGCTCTCCGTCATTGACAAAGATCTCCAGACTGTTTTTATCCATAATCACACGGATTTTGATTCTGCCCTCCTGCGGCCGGACAAAAAAGCTTCTCTCATGCACAATATCAAAGCGGCCGCCGCTCCTGGTACGATCCACCTTCAATATGCTGCTGCCAGGCCCATAGCAAATCGATGTACCATGCTCTCCATCCTCTCCCACACTCATTTGAAAAGAGGCGTAGCCTTTTTCCGTTGCAGGACGAATCAGCACCGTCAGATCCATCACCCGACCGGAAATTCCGGCCAGATTCAGTAGCCTGTTCACTAAGACATTCTGATAAGCCACCCTGTTTACGCGATATTTTTCCAGCTCCCGCACCGGGTTCTGGATCAGTCTTCCCTCCCGGATTCCCAGCTCTCTGGGCACCGTCATCATGCCAAAGAAATCCGCCGCCGGATCCTGGCATCTGGAGGTCGCCCAGTTCTGCATCCAGGCGATCATCACCCTTCGTCCATCCATGGTTTCCACGGTCTGCGGCGCGTAAAAATCAATTCCATAATCCATGGACTGCGCCCGCTCTCTTAAAAAAGAACAGCTTTCCCGATCCCATGTTCCCATCATGCACACGACACCGTTTCCGGCATGGAACTCCAGCCCCATCGGGACCATGTCCTGGGGACTGACCACGAGGACCTGCTCTCCGTCCAGCGGAAAGAAATCCGGGCACTCCCACATTCTGCCATATTCATCATGATTGGACTCCAGTATCTTTACAAAATTCCAGTGAAAGCCATCCTCGCTGCGATACAGCAGAACCGAACCGCTTTCATCCGCCGCCCGGTTGGCCACAACCGCATAAAAACTATCCTGCTCCTTCCAGATTTTGGGATCCCTGAAATCATTCGGACTTCCTCCTTCAGGAAGATTGTCAGCGCCTAGTACAGGATTCCCTTCATATTTCACATAATCAATTCCGTCGCCTACGGCAATACACTGTCTCTGGTACTCCCGGATCACCAGGTCGTCCCCGCATTCCTTGTATACCCCTGTATACATCAACAGGTGCCGTCCGTCCGCAAGCTCTAAAGCGCTGCCGGAAAAGCAGCCGTCCCGGTCTGCCTCCGCATCCGGCGCCAGTGCCGCGGGAAGCCTCTCCCAGCGGATAAAATCCTTCGTCTTCACATGTCCCCAGTGCATGGGACCCCATTCCTTCGAATATGGATGGTACTGATAGAATAAATGATACTCTCCCTTGTACACGGAAAAGCCGTTGGGGTCATTGATCCAACCCACGGTTCCTGTTACATGAAAGCAGGGACGTTTCGGGTCTTGAAGCTCAATGTATTTTTGTTCAAAAGTTCTCGCTCGCAGCAAGCTGTCGCTGATCATGGCACGCTCCTCCTCTCTGAAATTCTTTCGTCTGCTCCATTTTGCTCCCGCACAGCAGACATGCATATTCCCTCACACAATGAACTGCCTCATCTGGTATATTCCCTTAAAGACGTAAACAGCACATTATTGTTTTCCGCAAAAAGCCGGATTGACTTGCCGCTTACCCCATAGATTCTGACAGTCAGCGCCGCCAGACCATCGATATAAAAGGTTCCTACAGAGCCCTCCTGAATATAGGTGAAAGAATATTCCTCCCCCGCTTCCAGAGTAACCGCTGTCTGCGCGATCAAAGTACTTCCCTCATTAAAATACAGACTGACCATTCCTTCTTCCGGGTCAATGGAAATCAGCTTATAGCTCTCCTCATCACCATTGTAATCAAAGGCCAGGCCGAAGCTCCCGCTCCCCTCAAAGGTAAATACCCCTGTCAGCATAAAGCTTTCATAGGCAGTGAAAACTTCCTCAAAGTCATACAGGGAACCTGCTTTCATGTAGATATGCGAATCCTCTATTGCCAGTTCACGCCGGACTGTATACTGCTCTGCTACCGCGTCCACCGGCGTAAGCGAAAGCGTCTTATCCTCGTTCTGAACAATCTTCTGTACCACCAGATTGCCTCCCCAGGCGGAAACCTCTGAGGTGGAAGTAGCCGACTCGGACCTTCTGGCCCAGCCCGCCATATAATAATCGGAGCCGTCCTCCACATGCTTCGCAGAATAGAAAAGCTTACCATCCAGCCGCTGCGGTTCGCTATAGGGTCCAAACTGTTCGTCCGCGTAAGCATACCACAGCGTATCGTCCTGCGCGGAATAGGTGATATACCAGATCCCGTTGATTTCAAAGGTATCACTGCACTCCAGATTCCAGAATTCCCCGGTAGGATCAGAGAAAATAATACCATCATACTCTACTTGCTTAAGATCCGCGCTCAGCGTATATTTCAGGATTCTGGCAATATTGGACTGGGATGCCGTTACAGTGAGGGAAATCTCTCCGCTCTCCTCGTCATAATAAGCCTGCGGATCCCGGAAATCCTGCTTTTGTCCCAGTGAATCCGGCGGTGTAATCTCCCACTCCGCCACCTTTTCAAAGGAATACAGATTATCACTCTGCGCTACCATAATTTTTTCCTGATATTCGTAGCTCGCAGAGGAAGTATGGCCGGTATAGAAGAAATAATACAGTTCTCCCACCTTCACCACAGATCCGGTTCCGATCCAGCCATCCTGTCCCCCGTTCCTGGAGGCTTCCAGCACCACATCATCATATTCTGTGTAGGTGACAAAATCCGTTGTTGTTGCCAGGTAAACAGAATGATTATAGGAATCTCCCCCGTCCTTCAGATAGTAGATATAGTAGACTCCATCCTCATAATAAGGCATCACATCGCCTACATAGGGCTGAGAGATTCCGTCCACCTCAGGCAGGAAAAAGTTCAAATATTCGTACGAAGATTCCTGACTGCCCGCTGTTTTTAACGACGAGAAATCCTCGTCATCCTCCGGGTAAACGATCTCATCCCCCGTGTCCAGATCCCAGCCAGCATACAGAGTCATATCTGCGCTTACCTTCTCCGTGGAGAAGTCCCACTCGTCAGTCAGCGCCGCATTCTCAAACCAGCCGATAAAAGTATAGCCCTCCCTTGTCGGATTCTCAGGCTGTTCCAGCTTTTTTCCCGAAGCAACCATCACATCATCCTCATCCGGGCAATCCCTGTAATTTAAGTCAAAGCTTACTGTATATTCTGTCCCCTGACAGCCTGCCAGGACGGCTGCAACCGCCAGACAGACAGCGAAAAACAATCCTTTTATGCACATCTTCATAGTGATCTCCTTTCCAGCCGTCCTGCTTTCGGGGAGAAGCAGGGCCGACTCCCTTTCTTCTCCCACACCGCATTTTAATCCACTACCTTCATCTGGTATATTGTCACATCCAGGAACTCAATAGTTACCTCTCCCAGATTGGCGGTATCCTCTGACCCGAACTGGAACAGCATTTCAAAATCCATATCCACAATCAGCGTATCGGTTGTCGTGAAGGTGAAGGTCTGCTCCTGCGTCGTGATATTCATTGCCTCAGAGATTCTGGGATCCCAGTCGCCAATGGGACTTAAGGCAAAGCTGCAGGTTACGTCCTGATCCGCTTTCGCTGTGATTTCAATTGTATAATAGCTGTCCGCCTCCAGCGTCAGCGGATTATCACTGTAGCCGCAGATCAGCTTATTGTACCAGTCCGTATAACCGCCCTGGTCAATACGGTAAAAGAGGCTGCCGTTCTCCGTATAAATTGTACCAACACCCAGGTCATTGTCCTCGTCCGTTCCATTAAAGGTATCCCATGGCAGCTCCGGGTTGTCCTCATTGACGCTGCCTTCCCCAAAAGCCACAAATCTGTCCATGGTCTTAACCGTCTGCAGGTTGCCGTCCATCGTTCCGAATTCCACGTTGTCAATGGTAATCGTGTTGGAGGTAACTCCGTCTGAAGCGGTTCCCAGCTGGAGACGAATCACAGGATCGGATACCGAATTTTCTGCTACAAAAGTGCCGGAAATGACGGTCTCCTCACCGGCTGTCAGGTTCAGGCTGGCGTAATTGGCTCTCTCAGAGTCATAATTGGCCGCGCTTTCCACCAGGCATTCTCCTGACTGATTATTATCTGACGTGACGGTAAAGCTGTAATAATAAGTTTCTCCCGCCTCAATCTGTACATCGCCAATCCCGATATTGGCCTTGATACTCCACACGCCACCATCCGTCGGATAAGAAGCAATGCTCACCTCTGCTGCGTCTGTCACGGCCACTGTCGCCTCCGCGCCATCGCCAGCTTCCACAGTAACCGTTTCCTCAGAAGAACTGAAATCACAGGAATACACAAGCGTCTGCGTCTGTACGCCGGTAATTTCATAAATTTCAATCTTATCAATGGTCACAGTAAAATCTGTGGGAGTAGTATCCTCCACATTCTCAGCATTGGGAGTGATTTTACCCAGATTGATCAGAATTTCCGCGCTTCCCTCTCCGGAGGAAGTGAAGTTCATCTCCAGGGCACTGACCTCTTCACCGATTTCCAGATTATAGGCTCCGCCGAAGGTGGACCATTCTTCACTGCTTTCATCTCTGGCGATGATATGACAGTAGGTATCCTCCGTGGATTTGGCCCAGACCTTAATCGTATACTGGGCTTCCTTCAGCTCCAGCCCGGATTTGACCAGCTGCACGTCTCCATCGCTCTCTCCGGGTGATGTGACATCAAAGACATAGGCACCCTGCTTTAATTCTGCGGTCGCATCGGCGCTGTCAGAAATATTGGCCGTCCATCCGTGATCCTCAGCTTCCTGCTCTCCGCTGAAATCAAAATCCATATAAACCACCGCATCGGCTGTCTGTTTGGTGACCGTCAATGTTGCATAGGCATTCACCGTCTCTCCACCATCATCGGTAACGCTGTAGGTCAGCTCGTAGCTGCCCGCCTTCTCCACTGTCACTTTGCCGTTCACAAAATCAAGGCTGGGAGTAGAAGTGACAGTAATCATGGAAGTCAGATCTCCATCCTCCTCATCGGATGCGGACACCGCCGCAAAGGCATCAAATTCCGTTCCTGCTTCCACCGCGGTATCCTCCACACCGCTGATTACAGGAGCTGTATTCTCCCCGGAAGTGTTGCTGCTGCCACAGCCCGATGCCGCAAGCACCAGGGCGCAGGCAAGAGAGGATGCCAAAAGTTTTTTAAATTTCATCTTATTTCCTTTCTGTTCTGAGGAATCCTTCATCCCGGACCTCAGAAGCTTTATGATCATATTTCACTGTAATCAGGTTTCCGAAAGGTATCTGTCATACCCGGACTGATAAACCTCCTGGATCTCGTCCAGATGGCACTTGCTCGTAAGCTCTGTCTGAAAGGTCTCCCATGCCGACTCCGTGACGCCGCCGTTCATCAGCCAGCTGATCAGGTTTGTTTTCACATAGTCTTCCAGATCTGTCTCATAATTGCTCAGCGTATTCAGTTCATCCATGGTAAAGGGCAGGTTCGGGCATGGCTGCACGCCCTCATCTACATAAGGCGTCACATAAGCTGCCAGCCTCTCCTGTCTTAACTGTGCCCGTTCCTCCATATTAACCACATTTTCCCAGGCGTAATCAGACAGATAGATAATTCCCAGAGGTGCGTTCTGCAGCCGAAGCTCATCAGAGGTTACCCCATCCGGCAGTTCCTTCTGCACCAGCTTTCCGTTCTCATCCAGTTCCTCCTCATAGACGACTCCTACCGCGCCGTAATTGATCTGTGCGGAAATATAAGGATCATAGTAACGATCAAAATACGACAACAGCACCTCAACATTTTCACAGTCACTGAAGAACACCAGCTCGCCGGTACTCACTTCCGGATTATTGGATACGCATACCGTCTGCTCCCCGTCCGGCCCGATCAGGGGACAGCAGACAATGTAATTGTCCGGATTGTCCACAACGGTAGCGCTCTCCCACCAGTAAAAGGCCCCGTAGGTTTCCAGGCCCTTGCCGTTTGCGAGGAAATTATCCTGGGACTGCTCAAAGGACACCTTGTCGATCAGCCCCTCCGACACCCAGTTGGCAAGATAATTTGTCGCTTCCATAAAGCGGTCATCCATGGTCGTGTATACCACCTCGTCATCAATCACCACTCTGTGCTCCAGGTTATCATTCAGTCCGAACATGCCGTACAGGTCGCACTGATTTCCCTGCCAGTTATTGTACACGAAGCTCAGCGGACGTTCATCTGTGGCGTCTCCGTTGCCGTTCATATCGTGATCCCTGAAATAAATCAGAATATCCTCCATCTGATCGCAGGTCAAGGTCAGGCCGTCCACAAGATCCGTAGAGGTAATCCCCTCTACCGCGCCGGCGTCGATCACCTGCTGCACCCAATTTTTATTGATAAACAGGATGTTGGGATTCTGTAAAAGTCCCATCTCCTCAATCCTGGGAAGCGCATAGATCTTGCCGTCCTCCTCATTGACAATCTGATTGTAAATGTCGGGACGCTCCTCCAGAATCTGAGAGAAATTCGGCATATATTCCAGATAATCGCTGATGGCTACGATGACGCCACGCTGGGCGTACTTGATCAGCTCACCCTGTGTCATGCCCGCGTGATAAATAGCATCCGGTCTGTCGGATGAATTACTGAAAATCAGGTTCTTCTGCTCAGAATTGACGGTTTCGGAAACATTTTCCCAGTTCACAGTCACATTGGTGCTCTCAAACAGCTCCTGCATGATTTTCATATCGTTATAGTCCAGCGCTGCCGCGTTCTTGGACGAATAGATATTAAAGGAAATCGCCTCCGCACCGGCATCGTTCAAAATTGGAGCCGAGGTGTCCTCCCACTGAAAACCATACTCGCTCACCAGCGTGTCCACATTTGACTCATCCGAGCCACTCTGGGAATTGCTGCCGGACGATGAACAGCCCACAAGCCCCATAGCCGCCAGGCCTGTACCTGAGACTGCCGCCATCTTTAAGAAATCTCTTCTCGTTAACGTTTTCATTTGCTTCCTCCTTAAAAAATGAATTACTCCTTCAGGGAACCGATCATAATTCCCTGGTTAAAATACTTCTGTACAAAGGGATAGATACATAAAATCGGCAGGGTGGACACAATCACAGACACATATTTCAGCTGATTTGCCAGGCGATACTGCTCTAATATGGTCTCGCCGCTGCCACCAACCGTGCTCTCCGAAGCCAGCAGGATCTCCTTCAGGACCAGCTGCAGAGGATACATCTCCTCGTCCTGCAAAAAGATCATGGCGTTGAAATAGCTGTTCCACTGTCCCACCGCATAATACAGTGCCATCACTGCAAGGATTGCCTTGGCAAGCGGGAGCACAATCGTGCCAAAGATATAAAAGGTCCCCGCGCCGTCAATTCTGGCCGCGTCGATCAATCCATCCGGAATGCTGGAGCTGAAAAAGGTTCTCGTCATGAAAAGGTTCCAGACCGAAAGGATCGAGGGCAAAACAATGGCCCAGATGCTGTTGATCAGATGCAGGCTGCTCATCACATTGTAAAACGGTATCAGTCCGCCGCCGAAAAACATGGGAATGATAAAATAAATCATCAGGAATTTCTTTCCCGGAATCGTCTTTCTGCTCAGTGCCCATCCGGCGGGAATGGTAACCACCAGTGATAAAACCGTTGTAAGCAGCGTATATATGATCGTGTTCAGGTATCCTCTCCAGATGTCTGTCCTCTCCAGGATTTTCTGAAAGCCCGACAGAGTGAGTCCAACCGGATAAAGCACCACCTCTCCCGCCAGCACCGCATCCGTATCCGAGATGGAAGCAATCACGATAAAGTAGAGCGGGTAAAGGACAACCACCAGCATAATTCCCAGAAAAGCCGCATTCAGGAAACGAAAGATTTTATCTCCCGAAATTTTTATTTTTCTGTCTTTCATATCACACCTCCTACCACAAAGAATTCTCAGAGAATTTTTTCGACGCGGTATTCGCTATCACCAACAGAATCACGTTAATGATCGAATTGAACAGTCCTATGGCTGTAGCATAGCCCTGGTCCGGAACTCCGGTAAGACCTTGCTTATACACATAAGTAGAAATAATTTCGCTGACTGCCAGGTTTCCGTCATTCTGCATCAGAAGAGCCTTTTCGTATCCAACTCCCATCAATCCGCCGATAGACATAATCAGCATCACGCTGATCATTGGCAGAATGGCCGGAATATCCACATGGATCACCCGCTGAAAACGGCTCGCGCCATCAATAATGGCCGCTTCATGCTGGACCGGATCCACGTTGGACAGAGCCGCTATGTAAATCACCGCGCTCCACCCGAAATCCTGCCAGTTGCTGGACAGAATATACATTGGCCGGAAAGCACCGTTTAAAAGCATGTAGGAAATTCGATCCGCTCCCAGACTCACCGCCACATTGTTCACAAGGCCATAATAACCAAAGAAGAACTGCAGCATTCCCACAAGCACCACCAGCGAAATAAAATGCGGCGCGATAAAGATTGTCTGAATTACTTTTCCCGCTCTCCGGTTCTTTAACGCGTTCAGGGACAGCGCGATGATAATGGGAAGCGGAAACCCGATAATAAAACCGTAGATACACAAAAGGAACGTGTTCCTCATCAACGGCCAGAAATTCACGCTGTTGAAAAACCGCGTAAAATTCTGTAGGCCGATCCAGTTCGCCGTACTGGACAAAATCTTATCTCCCGGCATAAAGTCCTGAAATGCGATCAGCACCCCGTAAATCGGCAGATAGTTGAATAAAAACACCACTACGATTGCCGGCAAAAGCATGACATAATAGGGAATATGCCGTTTTATCTCTTTGCCTTTTTCCGACGCGGGATGTTCCGCACTGTCCGTGGAAACAGCCTTTCCGGCGGACTTTCTTTTTACTGCCTGCATTTTCATACCCTCCTGATTTTCTTTTTTACATATCGTCAATCTGATGTGTGCTTTGTAAACTTATAGTATTCTTAAATTTACATTTTGTCAATCTCATTTGTGCAAATTTTTACATTTCGTGAATTTTCATAAATTTATCGTTTCTATTTTGTTTATTTTTCAGATGCTCCGTATCTTTCGCACAAAAATAGATGGATTTACAGTGAATACTGTTT
>JAJPXG010000022.1 GCA_021205565.1 Lachnospiraceae bacterium
GCATCCAGACCACCCTGCGGCATGGAAAACGGATTATGCGTAGAGCCGATTTTACTTGTATCCGGGTCGAGCTCGTACATCGGGATATCATTTACGTAGCAGAAACGAAAAGCCTTTTTCTCTGTCAGACCAAGCTTGTCGCCCAGCTCATTGCGGATTTTACCGGCATAGTAATTGGCCATGTCCTCTCTGTCCGCGATGAAAAAGATGGTGTCGCCGGGCTTTAAATCCGCGATCTGCCTCAGCTCTTCCTTTAAATCCTGCGGAATAAATTTGTCGATTGGCCCCTTGTAGGAAAGGTTCTCCATGACCTCCAGATAGCCGAGACCGCCCATCCCCAGGGACACGGCGAACTGCAGCAGCTTTTCGTGAAAGCCCTTTCTCATGTCCTCGTGTACCGTAATGGCGCGGACCGTCTTTTTTAAGAAGGCGCGGAAGGTACATTTCTGGAAAAAGTCCGTAAGATCCAGGATCCGCAGCGGATTGCGCAGGTCCGGCTTATCCGTACCGAACTGAAGCATGGCGTCTTTATAGCTGATGATCGGGTAAGGCGCGGGTGTGATTTCATAGCCCTCGGGCGCAAACTTCTCAAAGGTGGCGGAGAGCACCTCCTCTCCCACTTGAAAAACATCCTCCTGGGTCGCGAAGCTCATCTCAAAATCCAGCTGATAAAACTCTCCGGGAGAGCGATCCGCGCGCGCGTCCTCGTCACGGAAGCAGGGCGCGATCTGAAAATATTTATCAAAGCCGGAGGCCATTAAAAGCTGCTTATACTGCTGTGGTGCCTGCGGCAGGGCGTAAAATCTGCCCTTATATTTGCGGGAAGGCACGATAAAATCTCTGGCTCCCTCGGGGCTTGATGCACATAAAATAGGCGTTTGAATCTCCAAAAAGCCCAGCTCCGTCATTTTCTGGCGCAGAAAGGCAATTACCTGCGAGCGGAAAATGATATTCTCCTTCACCTTCGCGTTTCTTAAATCCAGATAACGGTACATCAGGCGCAGGTCCTCCCTGGTCTCTTTGGAGGTCATGATCTCAAAGGGAAGGGGGCGGTAGACCCGGCCCAGCACCTCCACGGAATGCGCCTCCAGTTCGATGGTGCCGGTGGGAATACGGGGGTTATAGGTGTCCGCGTCGCGCTTTTCCACAATGCCCTCCACGGAAATGCACATTTCCTTTGACAGGCCGTGCAGAAGGGAGGTATCCCGCATGACGATCTGCAGCACGCCGTACATGTCCCGCAGATCCACAAAGGAAACGCCGCCATGGTCGCGGATATTTTCCACCCAGCCGGCCACGCGCAGGGTCTGCCCAATGCGATCCTCGGTCATTTCCTTCAGTGTGATGTCCCGATAACAGTTTTTCATAATAAAGTCCTCCAATGCTACATCGAAGTTCTAAGTTCGTGAAAAACCTCACTAAGAACTTCGATGGGCTTTCTCACTAAGTTCGGTGTTCGCCAGAGGCTCCACCTCACTAAGTGTTCAATGCCAAACCCCGGGCATGGCCGAAACCATACCCGGGGCGAATAGTTATTATACATATCCGCGGTACCACCCGCATTCGCAGATTACTCTGCCTCAAAACCGTGTAACGGACGGCGGCCGTACAGCCCTACAACATCAAACGATGCTTTCGAACTGTCTGCTCCAGAGTGTTCCCCATATCGGCTTCCGCAAACGGCGCTCTCAGTCGGTGACGCCGTATTCCTGTCGCTTCCCCCGAAAGGAGTCTCCTTCACTGCATTTCTCGGTACAGAATACCATATCAAAGCGATTTATGCAAGTGAAAAATTTGCTCTGAAAGCCGACTGTTATCCTGAAGCAGATCAGGCAATGGACAGCACCTTATAGTCCTGATCCTCCACCGCCTTGGTAAGCACAGCATCCTCCACCGGCGCGCTCAGCGTCACAACCGCGGTTCCCGCCTCGTGGCTGACCTCGGCGCCTGCTACCTCAGGCAGTGCCTCCAGGGCTTTCTTTACTCTGGCCTCGCAGTGGCCGCACATCATTCCTTCGATTTTCATGGTTTTTGTCATAATAGTTGATTCCTCTCTTTCTTTATTTGCATCGACAGCTGTTTTTTCTGTTGAAAATACAGCTGCATTTACTGCCTGATTTACTTTGCCAGTGCCTGTCTTTGTCTGACCAGCCGCTGTGTTCCCTGCCGAACCAGTCATTTCCTGTTTCACCTGTTCCGCCGCTGCATTCTCCGCAGGACTCTGTACTGTCTGTTCCGCCGACTCTGCCACTTTGTTTTCTTTCAGATTGGCTGACGCAGACGCTGCGTTTTCTTTCGATTTGTTCTTCCTTCTCGCGTGATCCCGCCTCGTACTGTGGATATCCACGAAATTAAGCCGCAGCGCGTTCGACACCACGCAGAAGCTCGATAGGCTCATGGCCGCCGCCGCGAACATCGGGTTTAACTGCCAGCCGAGCCAGTGAATATAAACACCGGCCGCCAGCGGAATGCCGATAGCGTTGTAAAAGAACGCCCAGAACAGATTCTCGTGAATATTGGTCAGGGTCGCGCGGCTTAAGCGAATGGCCGCCGGAACATCGCTCAAACGGGAGTGCATCAGCACCACATCCGCGGCGTCGATCGCCACATCCGTACCCGCACCGATGGCAATGCCCATGTCCGCCCGCGTTAAGGCCGGAGCGTCGTTGATCCCGTCGCCCACCATAGCAACCTTGCCCTGTTCTTTCAGGGAACGGATCACACTCTCTTTTCCATCCGGCAGCACGCCTGCAATGACCTCGTCCACGCCCGCCTCGTCCCCGATGGCCTTCGCGGTACGCGCATTGTCGCCGGTCAGCATGACCACGCGGATTCCCATATTCTGCAGCTCCTTCACTGCCTGGGCGCTGTCCGGCTTGATCACATCGGCTACCGCAATGATGCCCAGAAGACGTCCATTATCACTGAAAAGCAGCGGCGTTTTGCCTGCTTCAGCAAGTTTCTGCGCCTGCTCTGCCAGATCTGCCGGGACTGAAATCATAGAGGAAATAAAATCCAGGCTTCCGCCGAATAATTCCCGTCCGTCCAGCATCGCGGTCAGGCCGTTGCCCGGCAGCGCCTGAAAATCGCTGACCGGCATACTCTCACAGCCCTTTACACTTCCCTCCGCCATAATTGCCTTCGCCAGGGGATGCTCGCTGTTTTTTTCCAGGGAAAATGCCAGCGAAAGCAGCTCGCTCTCCGTCACGCCCTGCGCGGGCAGGATATCCGTCACCTTCGGCTCTCCGGCGGTGACGGTACCGGTTTTATCCAGCGCAACAATATCCACCTTGCCGGTTTCCTCCAAAGACACGGCCGTTTTAAATAAAATCCCGTTTTTCGCGCCCACGCCGTTGCCCACCATGATGGCCACCGGCGTCGCCAGCCCCAGTGCGCAGGGGCAGGAAATCACCAGAACGGAGATCCCTCTCGCCAGTGCGAAGCCCACGCTCTGCCCACTTAAAAGCCAGGCTGCAACCGTAATCAGTGCGATCGTAATCACCGCGGGCACGAAGACACCTGAAACCTTATCTGCCACCTTGGCGATGGGAGCCTTGGTCGCCGCCGCGTCGCTGACCATCCGGATGATCTGTGCCAGGGTCGTAGCCTCGCCCACGCGGGTTGCCCTGCATTTCAACAGC
>JAJPXG010000078.1 GCA_021205565.1 Lachnospiraceae bacterium
CTTTAAGCCCGCGGGGGTGGCCGCGCCGCCCAGCCCAAGCATATTGGCTATAAAATTGGCGGAAATATAAGCTGCCGCCTCCGAATCTGACGCAAGTGTCGGAAAGAGGAAATGAATAAACGGCCGAAGTCCCCGCTGCCACTTCCCGATCAGACCGCTTTCCTGCGCGATTTTCATTAACCCCGACCAGACCGTCAGCGTGCCCGCCAGCGTGATGCACAGGCTCACCGCCTCCGCGGCCGACGACCAGATGCCCTCGCTGACCGCCTCCATCGTGCCGTTTAACGCCACATAGATGATACCCAACAGGATCATCCCAGCCCATAAAATATCCAGCATTTTATTTTTGCCGCGCCACCTTTCTTCCTGATTTCGGCCCCTGTGTCCACATTTGCCGCTGCTCAGAGCATGAGCCTCAGTCAGAGCCTTCCTGATAACACTTTATGAGAAAGACAGCCCCGGGTATGCATACCCGGGGCCGTTTTCCCTTACTTTTTCCCGCGCCCTCCTGTCGATCTGACGACCGGGCTTTTCCGCGCGGGATCATGCGCTTTCAACAGTCTTACTTACATCCGCAGGACTTACTGAACAGACTCTTGACATGGTCGATGTCATCCTTATCCGCCGTCTGCGCCGGCACATAATATGCCTTCTCACGCGCAATCTGGTACAGCTCCTCCTGACTCTGCTCGCAGGCGTTTCTGAACTGCTTCAGCGTCGTCTTCAATTCCTTATGCTCCGTCTGGGGGATCATCTCCGCGTAACGGATAAGCTCTCCGTTGATTCCCGTCAGCGTATCCGCCACCAAAATTTTTTCATTCAGTTCCATCCGGCACCTCCTACTGTAAAAACTTCATCAGCGCGTCCCGATTCTGCTGCGCGGACTGTGCGCTTTTTTCAAAAAACTGTTTCACATCCTGAGAATCCGCCCACTTCGCGTACTCCTTCATCTTACCGGAAGAAGTCTCAAAGCCGCCGATCAGGTGCCGTAAATTCTGCAACTCCAATTCTGAAAGCTGAGCCATAAAATTACCTCCTTAACTGTGTGAAAGTCCGTCCCCACCCTGCGCGCCGCGCCGTTTTTTTAAGGCACAGACCGGCGGATTTCAGACGCCTTTCTTTTTTCAGTATGTGTAATTTCATGGCTCTTATGCTCTTCTTTCTTTAAACAATTTTTTCATATATCCTCCCGGTTTAAATACGCGTAAATCTCCCGTTTCCCCACGCCCCGGTCCTTCGCCACCTGCTTCATGGCGCTTTTGTAATCCATGCCCTGTCCCTCGTAGAGTGCCATGTGCTCCTCCACGGACAGGCTCTCCCAGCCCGCGATCTCCTCGCTGCGCTTCTGCTGAAGGCTCTTACCCTCTACGACCAGCACGAACTCGCCTCTGGGTTCCTCCTCAACGTACAGCTCCTGCGCTTTGCTGAGAGTCGTGGGAATCACCGTCTCAAAAACCTTCGTCAGCTCCCGGCAGAGCGTAATCTTCCTGTCGCCAAGGGCATCATACAGTTCCTTTAACGTCCGTTTCAACCGGTGAGGCGCCTCATAAAGCACAATGGTGCGGCTCTCTTCCTTCAGCTCTTCTAAAATGACGTTTCTGTCTTTTTTCTCCGTCGGCAGAAAACCCTCAAAGCTGAAACGCCGCGTACTTAAGCCAGACAGGGTCAGTGCCGTGATACAGGCGGCCGCCCCCGGCAGGGATGTGACCGTAATGCCAGCCTCCTGGCAGAAACGCACCAGCACCTCCCCCGGGTCAGAGATGGCAGGAGTCCCGGCGTCCGTAATCAGCGCCACATTCGTTCCCTGCTGCATTTTTTCGACCAGTTCGTGCGCCTTTTCCACTTTATTATATTCATGGTAGCTGGTCATGGGCGTGTGGATATCGAAATGTGTCAGCAGCTTCCTGCTGTTGCGGGTATCCTCCGCCGCGATCAGATCCACGCTCTTTAAGGTCTCGATGACCCGCGGCGTCATATCCTGCAGATTGCCGATCGGTGTGGCACACAAATATAAGATTCCTGCCATCATTTCCTGCCTTTCAATATGGTTAAAGCGACAAAAGGGTGTATCATCAGAATCCGTAAATCTCATAAATCTCCGGTGTATACTTTCCATCTGCGCCGTACACAATCAGCGGCTTCTCCACTGTCATACGGCTCCTGCCGCCGCGCACACCCTCGATCAGCACCATATTCGGCTCCTGATCGACTCTCGGATAAACCAGGCGCATGCGCTTTGGCTCCAGACGGTACTGCACCATCAGGGAAATAATCTCCGCCAGGCGGAACGGCCTGTGGACCATATAAAAGTGCCCGCCCGGCTTTAACACCTTCGCCGCCTGCGCGATCACATCCTCCAGACTGCATAAAATCTCATGGCGGGCGATCGCCAGAGCCGCATCCGGATTTTGCAGGCCATGGCTGTCCATCATATAGGGTGGATTGGACGTGACCACATCAAAGGAGGCGGCCCCGAACAGGCCGGCCGCCTCTCTCAAATCGCCTTCCACGATCCTGACCCGCTCCTCAAGGCCATTCAGTCTGACACTCCTGTCAGCCTGTTCGGCGCTCTCATGCTGGATTTCCAGTCCGACAAGCTCCTTCGCCTGCGTTTTCGCCGACAGAAGAATCGGAATAATACCGGTCCCGGTGCCCAGATCGAGAACCCTCTCCCCGGCCCTGACCGACGCAAAGCCGGAAAGCAGAACCGCGTCCATCCCGAAGCAGAACTTTCCGGGCGTCTGAATAATGGAAAGACCGTTTCGCTGCAGATCATCCAGGCGTTCGCCCTCTCTCAGCTCAGGTTTCATTGCTCTTTGCTCCGCCTTCCGTCCTGCGGTTTTTTCTGTAGCGATAATTATTCTTCCTGCGGTTTGCGTTCCCGGACGGGTTATTATTCTGCACGTTGTTCTGACCATTATTCTGACTGTTGCCCTGTGTA
Organism: Lachnospiraceae bacterium; assembly: GCA_021205565.1. Classification (GTDB taxonomy): domain Bacteria; phylum Bacillota; class Clostridia; order Lachnospirales; family Lachnospiraceae; genus RGIG6307. The sequence goes on from JAJPXG010000078.1 coordinate 2,942, forward strand.
CCCTGGCTGTCGGCAGGCTGTCCGTTCGCGCTGTTGTCCCGATGGCTGTTAGCCTGTGTGCTCTGTCCGTTTCCCGCTGACCTGGCCTGGCCGTTGTCACGGCTGCCATAGGACTTGCCGGTTTTATCCGTGTGCGCATTCCTTGTATCACTGTCAGCGGTTCGGTCATAACGAGACCTGCGGTCTTTATTTCCCGCTTCCCTGCCTTCCTGCGCTTCCCGCTTTTTGTTTTCCCGGCCGGCGTAGGCGTCGCGGTTTTTATTTCCCCGGGAATCATTTGCCGTACGGCTGCGGTTATCCCGGCCTTCCCCCGCTTCACGGCTGCGATTATCGTGGTTTTCTCCCGCATTACGATTACGGTTATTCCGGCTCTCTCCTGCTTCACGGTTACGGTTGTCCCGGCTTTCCCCCGCTTCACGGCCGCGGTTATCCTGATTTTCTCCTGTCTCGCGATTACGGTTCGCCCGATAGTCGCGGTTTCTGTCTCTGTAAGAACGTTCCTTCCGCTCCGGCTTAAAAGCGGTCTCCTCCGGCTCCAGGCTCTCCACGTCGCTTTTTTCCTCCAGATCGCGGACTGCCTGAAGCTCTTCCTCTGTAATCTCGACCTTGCTGTTTTTGTGGTGATGGAAATGTATGTCGG
>JAJPXG010000067.1 GCA_021205565.1 Lachnospiraceae bacterium
GAGCATGATCATGCCACGGCTGCCATCAGCCACCTGCCGCACATCATCGCTTCCTCTTTGGTCAATCTGGTGAAAGACAGCGATTCGGATGACTGCCTGATGAAAACCATGGCCGCCGGCGGTTTCAAGGACATCACCCGGATTGCCTCCTCCAGCCCTTCAATGTGGCAGCAGATCTGCCTGACCAATACTGCCAATATCAAAGAGCTGCTGGACGATTATATTGAGGATCTGCAGGGTATCAGTGAGACACTCTTAAAGAAAAACGGTGTGGAACTCTATGATTTCTTTGATTCGGCCAGAATCTACCGGGATTCCTTTTCCGATCTTTCCCGCGGGCCGATCAAGCGCAGCTTCACTGTCAATATTGAAATCCCCGACAAAGCCGGCGCTCTCGCTCATGTCACGGCTCTGCTGGCAGAGGAGAATATCAATATCAAAAACATCAATATCACCCACAACCGGGAGTCTGAGTACGGCGCGCTGAAAATCGAGTTTTATAAGGAAGCCGACCAGCTTCGGGCCGTAGAGCTTCTGCAGAGAAATGATTTTACGACCTATCTGCGCAAGCTCTGAGTCTGCTGAATTTCAGCATTTATTTACAATGTCGTAACATTTGTTCTATAAAGTAAGAAAGACAAATCCGGAGAAACACTTATAGCAGCTGTTACACAGTCAGCGGCTTCATGCTTTCCCGGCTGAACACAGAAAGGATTACTATCATGAATATTATCGTCACCGGAGGCGCCGGATTCATCGGCAGCAACTTCATTTTCCATATGCTGGACAAATATCCGGACTACCGCATCATCTGTCTGGACTGCCTGACCTACGCCGGCAATCTCTCCACACTCGCTCCCGTCATGGACAGACCGAATTTCCGCTTTGTAAAGGAAAGCATCACCGACAGAGCCGCTGTTTACAAACTGTTTGAGGAGGAGCATCCGGACATCGTGGTCAATTTTGCCGCGGAGAGCCATGTAGACCGCTCCATTGAAAACCCGGAGGTCTTTTTAGACACCAATATTAAGGGAACCGCAGTTCTGATGGATGCCTGCCGCAAATACGGAATCACCCGCTATCACCAGGTATCGACTGACGAGGTCTACGGCGACCTGCCTTTAGACCGGCCCGATCTGTTTTTCACGGAGGAGACGCCTATCCATACCAGCAGCCCCTACTCCGCTTCCAAGGCAAGCGCAGACCTCTTAGTGCTGGCCTATCACAGAACCTACGGTCTGCCCGTAACCATCAGCCGCTGCTCCAACAACTATGGTCCCTATCATTTTCCGGAGAAGCTGATTCCCTTAATGATCGCCAATGCCTTAAACGACAAGCCTCTTCCGGTCTATGGTGAGGGTCTAAATGTCCGCGACTGGCTGTATGTGGAGGACCACTGCAAGGCCATCGACCTGATTATCCATAAAGGCCGCGTGGGTGAGATCTACAATATCGGCGGTCACAATGAGATGCGCAACATCGATATTGTGAAGCTGATCTGCAAAGAATTAAACAAACCGGAGAGCCTGATTACGCACGTAACTGACCGGAAAGGCCACGATATGCGCTACGCCATCGACCCGACCAAAATTCATAATGAACTGGGATGGCTGCCGGAGACAAAATTTGCCGACGGCATCAAAAAGACGATTCAATGGTACCTGGACAACCGCGAATGGTGGGAAACCATTATTTCCGGCGAATATCAGAACTATTATGAGAAAATGTACGGTAACCGGTAAAAATATTTATGTGAAATATATAAAATATTCGTGCCAAAGTCAGTATTTTGGCACGATTTATACCGTCGGCAAAAGAACGGCGGAATGGAGATTTGTATGAAAGCATTTGTGACAGGCGTCGGCGGCCAACTGGGCCACGACGTCATGAATGAACTGGCCGCCCGCGGCCATGAAGGAATCGGCAGCGACATCGCTCCTGCCTACAGTGGCATCCAGGACGGCACCGCCGTCACTGCCATGCACTATGTCTCCCTGGATATCACTGACAGGGAGAAGGTTTTTGAAGTCATCCGCGAAGCTGCCCCGGATATTGTGATCCACTGCGCGGCCTGGACCGCAGTCGACTTAGCGGAGGATGAAGACAAGCGTGACAAAGTCCATGATATCAACGCCAATGGCCCGAAATACATCGCTGAGGTCTGTAAAGAGCTGGACTGCAAGATGATCCAGATCAGCACAGACTATGTGTTTGACGGCCAGGGCAGCACGCCCTGGAAACCAGACTGCAAAGACTACGCTCCCTTAAATGTATACGGCTCCACCAAGCTCGACGGTGAACTGGCAGTCTCCTCCACCCTGGAAAAATATTTCATCGTCCGCATCGCCTGGGTTTTCGGCCTGAACGGCAAAAACTTCATCAAGACCATGTTAAACCTGGGCAAGACACACGATACAATCCGCGTGGTGAACGACCAGATCGGAACTCCTACCTATACTCTTGATATGGCGAGACTCCTGGTGGATATGGCTCAGACAGAGAAATACGGCTATTATCACGCTACCAATGAAGGCGGTTACATCAGCTGGTATGACTTCACCTTGGAAATCTTTCGTCAGGCTTACGCCTTGGGACATCAGGAATACAGCCCTGACAGGCTGAAGGTTTCGCCGGTCACAACCGCAGAGTACGGCGTCTCCAAAGCCGCCAGACCCTTCAACAGCCGTCTGGATAAAAGCAAGCTGACCGAGAACGGTTTTTCGCTTCTGCCCGACTGGCAGGACGCCCTGCAGCGGTTTTTACAGGCTTATGAATTCTGAGCGAAGGCTCCCGGACAAACCGGCAAAGTAACCTGTTACGTATGATGAAACTCTTCATATGTACGTTTTGCAGGCAGCAAAAAACCACCCGTCCAGGGTGGTTTTCGTTGTTTTAAGACCGATCAGACAAGTCCTTTTTTATCAGTAATCAAAACAAGCCATTCAGAAATGTCCAATGGGAACCTGTTCAAGCTTCGACAGCTGTGAAAATATTATTGTCAGCCTCGCCCATATCCGTCAGAGCCGCAATATCGTTGTCCAGCACCTTCTGACTCTTGTATGTCTTCGCTTCCGTAATATCGTAAGTATTTACAAAATAGTCTTTCTTTACGCTGACAGTCTTCACATAGCCTTCCTCGCCGCTGAATTTATTGGTCCACTTTAAAATCAACTTTGAATTCGCCATTGTAAACATCCTTTCTTTTATAATCTGAATACGCGAACCTAATTATCTGCTTCGCAAGAATATTCTAGTACATATTGACCAAATTTGCAACTTAAATTTTGTCTAAAAACACGATTCAGCAGATTGAACATACGAAATTTTCACATTTAAAAAGGGTACCGTCAAATTGACGATACCCTTTTTGGTTTCGTGTAATCAACAAAAACGCCTGTAGCATCAGGCTTCCACTGCAGTGAAAACATTATTGTCAGCTTCACCCAGCGCGGCTAAATAGGCAATCCCCTTATAAGCGATGCCCCGACGTCTGTAAGACTTTGCTTCAGCGATATTGTTCGTTTTGACAAAATGTCATTCCTTAACGATGACAGTCTTGACTTAA
>JAJPXG010000035.1:0-11030 GCA_021205565.1 Lachnospiraceae bacterium
GTACCAGAAGCAGGGTTTTCGGGACACAGGGGAAAGGGACGGCAACGAGATTATCATGAAACTGGATATCTGATGTATAAGGGTAAATATGTTTCACGTGAAACATGAAAGAAAGAAAAGGATTTAGAAAGTATGAAATTGAAAAGAATGACACTTGCACTTACAGTAGCTCTCACGGTAGGACTGCTGGTCGCCTGCGGACAGTCTGACGCAACTTCACGGGAAGATACGGAAAATATACAGAGCGAAGAGAATGAAAGTGACGCTGCGGAAGGGACAGGTACCGTATCAGGGGAAGAAACCGAAGCGGGCACCACTGTTTTAACAGAGGATGGAACAACAGAGAAATCGGAAGCAGACGCTGGGACAGAAGAAAGCGAGACGGAAGATGAAACGGAGGAATTATCCATGGCAGGGATCACACCAGTGAGAATATACGGAGTGATATCGGAAATATGGGCAGACCAGAACACGATTGTAGTAGACAATCAGTCAGATGCTTCCTCACCGGGAGAGATTGAACTGAAAATAGATGCGGAAAACACCCTGGTGCTGGACGCGACTACGGGATATCCGGTGAGTCTTGAGGATGTGCAGACCGGCAGCTTTGAGGCTTATCTGGGTGGGACGATGACGATGTCGCTGCCACCGCAGACCACGCCATACGTGGTGATTGTCAATATTCCCGAGGACTACGGGACGCCGCAGTACGCAATTGTGGAGCAGATTGAGAAAGACGGAGACGGAGGTGCGACGGTTACAGCGACAGATGGCAGAAGCTATGTGTTATCGGCAGATACGCAGATTGTTCCGTACCGGACGAAAAATATTGTAACGATCGATGATATCCAGGATGGTACGGCATTCGTGTTCTGGCTGGATGAGGATGGAACGGCGTCAAAGGTGCAGATTTTTCAGTGAAAAAAAGGCGACGGTATTTGGACGGACAAATGACAGGACAAGTTAAAAACGTGAGGGGAAGCCTGGAACGGAATCTGGAAGTACCGCGTCGGATCAATATGATGGATTGAAATACGGTGGAATAAAGGAAGCAGAAAGGATTAAAAAAAGGAAAATGAGCGGAAAAATTGCAGTTATATTTCCGGGAATCGGTTATCATACAGACAAGCCGCTTTTATATTTCAGCAAAAAGCTTGCCCGTCAGCATGGCTATGAGATAAAGGACGTGCCATACGGAGGCTTTGAAGGGAATATCAAAGGGGACAGCACAAAAATGTACGCGGCGTTTGAGAGTGCGGTTGCTCAATGTGAGGAACTCTTACAGGATGTGGATTTTGCTGCGTATGATTCGGTCCTCTTTATTTCCAAGAGCATCGGCACCGCGGTCGCAGCGGCTTATGCGGCAAAGCACGGGATCACAACCCGGAATATCTTTTTTACGCCGGTGCAGCAGTCGTTTCAGGTGATGAAGGACGAGGGCATTCTCTTTCATGGGACGGCAGATCCATGGTTGGATCATGAGATTTTTCTGCAGGAGTGCAGGAAAACGAACTATCCCTATTATCTGGTGGAGGGCGGAAATCATTCCCTGGAAACCGGGGACGCACTGAAGGATCTGGACAATCTGCGGTGGGTGATGGAAATCGTGGAGCAGTATATTCAGAAAAACGGGTGAAAGTGTTTTTGCGGGTTCACTTGCGATTAAGTTATTAAAAAAACCGAAGAAAATGAGGCAGCAGGAACAGTTATGGCGATGACAGCCGTGGCGGTTCCTGTTTTTTACTTTATGAAGTACAGTGAAAAGCTTTAAATGTGAAAATTTGTTTAATGATAAGAAAGTTCTCAAAAAATATAGCGGATGGACAAATTATTTTCACGAAAATCCGGTATACTGGGCGGAAACAGAAAAGGGGAATCACATGAGAATATTATTGGCGGAGGACGAGGAATCCTTATCAGAGGCACTGGCAATGATTTTGCGCAGAAACGGATATGAGGTGCAAACAGCAGGTGACGGACTTCAGGCTATGGAATATCTGGAGCGCGGCAGCTATGACGCGGTAATTCTGGATATCATGATGCCAAAGGCAGACGGAATTACAGTGCTGAAAACAAGGCGGGAAAAGGGCAATCTGACGCCGGTGCTGATGCTGACAGCGAAATCAGAAGTAGAGGACAAGGTGACAGGGCTGGAGGCCGGGGCGAATGACTATCTGACCAAGCCGTTTCATTCACGGGAACTGATGGCACGTATCAAGGCTATCACCAGAGCACAGGCCTACCAGGATCATCCGCGGGTAAGCTGCTCAAATGTAACTCTTGATCGGGAAACGCTGGAGATTTCCACACCGGCGGGCGCACTGCAGTTAGCGAGGAAAGAGTTTCAGATGCTGGAGCTTCTGGTCAGCACACCGGGAGGGCAGGTGGATGCAGAACGATTTCTGGAAAAGCTGTGGGGAAATGACGGGGATACAGAGCCGGGGATTGTGCCAATGTATGTTTCTTATCTGCAAAGGAAGCTGAAATTTCTGCACGCAGATATATGGATTGAGGAAGCAACGCCAGGAACCTACAGCCTGAGACTGGAAAATGAACAGCGGATTGGCAGAAATTTTTAATGTCAGGCAAAAGAAAAAACAGGGAGAGGAACCCAAAAAAATCCGGAGAAGGAAATCCGGAAAAGACGCATGGACAGGCAAACTGGACAGAACATAAAAGAAAGGAACCGCAGACAATAAAATGATCAGAAAATTACAGATCAAGCTGATTATGGCAACCATGCTTTCTCTTCTGGTAGTGCTGGCGGTGATTGTAACGGCGGCCAATCTGGTGAATTATCACAAAATCATAGCTGACGCGGATGTCACATTAGCGCTGCTGGCAGCTAATCAGGGCGGTTTTCCGGAGGGGTACGAGGCATGGAGTGAACGGGCCGTTCTCTCGTCGCCGGAGCTGCCATACGAGACGCGGTATTTTTTTATTGTGCTGGATCCGGACGGAAATATTGCATCCACGAATATTGACAGTATTGCCGCAGTGGATGAATCAGGGGCGGCAGCATATGCCCAGGCAGTTCTGGAAAGCGGGGGCAGCAGCGGATTTGTGGAAAACTACAGGTATCTGGTGCATATGACAGACACGGAAACCTATGTGGTTTTTCTGGACTGCAGCAGGAGTCTGAGTAATGCTCGGACATTTGCCCTGGCCAGTATCGGCGCGTCGCTTGCCGGACTGGTAATTGTACTTCTGCTGTTGACACTAGTGTCAGGAAAAATCGTGAAGCCATTTTCCGACAGTTATGAAAAGCAGAGACGTTTTATTACGGATGCGGGGCATGAACTGAAAACGCCGCTGACGATTATTGACGCGGACACGGAAGTTCTGGAGATGGATTGCGGGGAAAACCGGTGGACGGCGGACATTCATCGGCAGACAAAACGACTGACGGAGCTGACAAATGACCTGATTACGCTGTCGCGGATGGAGGAGGCGGATGGAATCAGCCTCACAGAAAAGGCAGCGCTGTCTCAGATTGTGGAGGAAGAGATCAGTTCCTTTCAGACGCTGGCTGCGGAACAGAAGAAAAAACTGTCATACGAGATTGAGCCGGACATCACGATTGGCGGGGATGAGAAATCGCTTCACCGACTTCTCAGTATTCTTCTGGATAATGCACTGAAATATTCGCAGGAAAACGGGAAAATCACAGTGACGCTCAGGGCGCAGGCCCGAACCGTTAAGCTGGCTGTCTATAATACCACAGCGGAAATGAAACGGGAGAACCTGCCGCAACTTTTTGATCGTTTTTACAGAACAGACGCGTCAAGAAATTCCAGAACAGGAGGCTACGGCCTGGGCCTTTCCATCGCGGCGTCCACAGTGAAGGCACATAAAGGAAAAATTGCGGCATCCACGGATGATGAAAAATCATTGACAATTACGGTGACACTTCCGTCATAACCTGTACAAAGAGAACAAAGCAGTAAGAATGAAAAGGGGAACATGATCAGTGACATTTGAAGAATATTACGGAGAAGCCTATCCGGTTTTAAAACAGACAGAGAAGGAGCTGTTAAACCTGATCAGAGAATATCAGATAAATCTGACGGAAACCTATCAGGGAAGGGAAAAGATCGCGGAGGAGACGGTGGAGGAGAGCGCGGAAGAGACTTTAAAAGAGACAGTGAAGGAATCAGAGGATCTGCAGCCTATCCTGTACTGCCGCTCACGGATCAAATCGCCGGAAAGCATGATGGCGAAGCTGAAAAAACAGGGATTTCATACAGACTGTGCAACGGCATTACTGAAAATGCACGACGCGGTGGGCGTGCGCATCGTCTGTTCCTTTGTAGATGATGTCTATGCGGTCGCGGAATGGCTGTGCGGCAGGGAGGAATTTGACGTCGTTGAAAAAAAGGACTACATCGCCTGGCCGAAGCCGAACGGATACCGGAGTCTGCATCTGATTCTGCGCATGAGTAAGGGCGCGGGTCAGGGAATGCAGGCTGAGATTCAGATTCGAACCATCGCCATTGATTTCTGGGCGGCATTGGAGCACCAGATGAAATATAAACGTGAAGTGGAGCATGAGAGGCTGATGCGGGAAGAACTGAAGCGATGCGCAGACGAAATTATGTCCGTGGACATGTCCATGCAGGCGATAAGAGATTTCATAAGAAATGAAAACAACTGTTTTGCGTGACCGGAAGCGACAGACGTAAAAAGGAGAAGCTCGCAGACAGGAAAAAAGAAGGAATTAAGAGAAACGCGGCGCCACAGCGATTGACAGAACCGCCACCCGGATTTATAATGACAGGGAAATTCAGATCGGGTTCAAAGGGGAATCGTATGGAGAAGGGTTTCCCTTTTTTGCTACCGGAATGACGGGGTAAGCTGCTGTTGAGAAGCCGGGGAGGGAAAAGACCCGGCTGATTTTTGTGAGGGAAGATCGCCATGTATTTTTTTACATATGAAACAGATCTGCCCGAGGATGTGGGCTTTGCCCACTTTGGTCCGATACATCTGATCTGGCTTGCGGCGATTATGCTGGGCATCGCGCTGCTGACAGGATATTTTCGAAAGCAGGGGAAAATGAAACAACGCGGTCTCAGCAAGATTCTGGCCTGGACAATGTGCGGGATTCTTATAGTGGAGCATATCATTCTGTTCATAACCGGACACCAGACCATTTATCAGATTCCGCTGCATTTGTGCACCCTGATGCCGGTGGTGTGCGTGATTTTTGCCTATACACAGTGGGACTGGGCGGGTCAGACGATCTACAGTCTGGGGATTGTGGGCGCGGCATTGGCGCTTTTATTTCCGGACTGGAATATGTATCCGCAGTGGAATTATATGAACCTGACGGGCTTTTCCATCCACACCGGCCTGATTCTGTTTGGGGTCTGGCAGCTTGTGGGTGGATATGTGAGGCCGCGGATGAAGGCCATGTGGAAACCGGTGCTGTTTCTGATAGTTGTGGTGCCGCCGATTTATCTGATTGACAGGTGGTTAGGGACAAATTATTTTTTCCTCATGGAAGGCGCACCGGGGTCACCGCTGCAGGTCATGCAGGAGCAGCTGGGGGCTTTGTATATTCCGACGTATGCGGGCCTTGCTCTGGCCGTGATAACGCTGGAGTATTTGCTCTGGGTCAGAATAAACAGAAGATCGGAGGCCGGTTAAACGTCTGTGGCTTTCAGCGGATTAAGAGAAAGATCAGAATTTTTTACAGGATAATATAGCTTTTCATCTGGCGCAAAACGTAAAAAAGAGTTACACTGAAATGTAAGCGCAGCATAAACGAAAGAAGGAGATGCCATGAAAAAAGAGAATAAGAAAAAGAAAGAGAAGATGCTGACAGACAAGGGCTTCGAGCTTTTTTATTCGAACTTAAGCACCAGAAGACAGCTGATCAGGAACATCTGGATGACAGGGATCGGGTTCGTTCTGTTTATTGTGGGATGGTTTCGTGGTTCCATCGACAAAAATCTTCTGCTGATTCTGATTGTGGTTTTTATGATGTCACAGGCGTATCAGATCGGCCGCAATTACATGGCGTGGACTGAGGAGAAGAAAAAGCTGGAAAAGCAGAAGCTGGAACAGGAAAAACTGGAGAAGTATCGGCAGGCACAGAAACAGCGAAAGGAGCGGCAGAATAAGTAGCGGGAGAAGCAACAGGAAATAATCGTATCGAAGCACCGGCAGATATTTTTCTGTAGCTTTTTTAAAAAAACGGTGTTACACTATACTGCGTAGTGAAAGGGCAAACATTTTGACGGCTGCGAAGCCTGTGTCAAAATGCGGCGTATCCTGAAGAGAGGGATCGTTGAGCGCCGGTTCCAAAATGAGTAAAGAGGCCGTATCAGGCGGCCCGGAAAGATACCAGGAAAGATATGGGAAGAATCATCGCAATCGCCAATCAGAAGGGCGGCGTTGGCAAGACCACGACCGCCATCAATCTGTCTGCCTGTCTGAATCAGAAGGGGCAGAAGGTTCTGCTGATTGATTTGGACCCGCAGGGCAATACCACCAGCGGGTACGGAATTGACAAATATAAGGCGGAGAACACCGCGTATGAACTGATTCTGGGCGAGTGCTCAGTCAGCGAGTGTATCATGAAATCCGTGTTTGAGCGTATGGATATGATTCCGGCCAATGTCAATCTCGCAGCGGCTGAAATCGAGCTGATCGGCGTGGAACGTAAGGAGTTTATTCTGCGGGATGAGCTGGATTTCGTGAAGGACAAATATGACTATATCCTGATCGACTGCCCGCCATCCTTGAGCATGCTGACGGTGAACGCCATGACTGCGGCTGACAGCGTCATCGTGCCGATCCAGTGCGAATATTACGCGCTGGAGGGACTGTCTCAGCTGATGCATACAATCAATCTGGTAACGGAACGCCTTAATCCGCAGCTTGAGATAGAGGGAATTGTATTTACCATGTATGACGGCAGGACCAATCTTTCCAATCAGGTGGTGGAAAACGTCCGTAAAAATGTGGGAAGCAACGTCTATGACAGCATTATTCCCCGCAATATCCGTCTGGCGGAGGCACCGTCCTACGGTATGCCGATTATCAAATATGACCCCAAGAGCGCCGGCGCTGAAGCGTATATGAGGCTGGCGCAGGAAGTGATCAATAAAAAGTAGGAGAACAGCATGGCAAGAAGAGGCGGACTGGGAAAGGGCCTGGACTCTCTGATTCCGGCGCAGGCGGCAAAGCCTGGCGATCAGACAGGCGCACAGCTAAAGGAAGAAAAAAAAGAAACGATCGTCAAGCTCTCAAAGGTGGAGCCAAACCGCAGCCAGCCGAGGAAGAATTTTGACGAGGCGTCGCTTAAGGAGCTGTCCGACAGCATCCGACAGTTTGGTGTCATTACACCGATTATCGTGCAGGACAAAAAGACCCATTACGAGATCGTAGCCGGAGAGCGCCGCTGGAGAGCCGCCAGAATGGCTGGCTTAAAGGAGATTCCGGTGATTATCCGGGAGTACACAGATGCGGAGCTTGCCGAAATTGCGCTGATCGAGAATATTCAGCGCGAGGACTTAAATCCCGTGGAGGAAGCTTTAGCTTATCAGCGGCTGATTGAGGAATTTCATTTAAAGCAGGAGGAGGTGGCGCAGGTTGTCAGCAAGAGCCGGACCGCGATCACCAATTCGCTGCGTCTGTTAAAGCTGCCGGAGGAGATTCAGCAGATGCTTGCAGAGAATCGCCTTTCGATGGGTCATGCCCGCGCCCTTTTAGGCGTGGAGGATGAGGCAAAGCAGCTGGCGCTCGCCGAAAAAGCGGCCTCAAACGATATGTCCGTCCGCGAGGTGGAGAAAGCGGTCAAGGCTGCAAATAAAGTGGAAACGCCGGCAAAGCCGGACAAGGCGGACGAGCAGTTAAAGCTGATTTACCAGGATTATGAGAACCGTTTATCGGAGGCACTGGGAACCCATGTATCCATCACCGGGAAAGCGAAGGGGGCCGGAAAGGTAGAAATTGCCTTTTACTCCACCGATGATTTTGAGCGGATTCTGGAGAAAATAACAAGAGGATAAGGATGAATACGAATTTACTGGACAGCATCGGCCTTGCCGGACTGGATCTTTCCTATATCATTATCGCGCTGATTGTGCTGTGGATCGTCACCCTTGTGATTGCCATTATCGCGTTGACAAGATACAGTAAGCTTGAAAAAAAATACATGCAGTTCATGGGCGGCAGGGAGGCTGGCACGCTCGAGGAGGAGATTTTAAATGTCCTTGAGACGGAGCTGGGCAATAAAAGCCAGATTGAAAAAAACCGGCAGGCGATTGAGGTCCTCAATGAGAAGATGGGGGACACCTTTCAGAAGTGCGGCATTGTGCGCTACGATGCGTTTAAGGAGATGGGCGGCAAGCTGAGCTTCGCGCTGGTGCTTTTGGATGAGCGCAACGATGGGTTTATTATTAACACGGTACACCGTCCCGAGGCTTCTTATAGTTATATTAAGTCCGTTGTCGGAGGCCAGTGTAAGATCGAGATGTGCGAGGAAGAGCAGAAGGCGCTGCAGAAGGCGCTGGGGGCGGCGGAAAAGCAATAGAATTCACAGCCTCTTACAAGCAAACTACGCTTGACGAGCCCGATGATACACTTCCAGTCGGCTGTGAATCGTGACATTTTGGTTGACAAGTAAACCGGTATCCTTTAGAATATGGGAATGCGTGAAGGGATTAAATCCGAACGCAGGCAGGAGGGGTAAATCATGATAGATATAAAGCTTTTAAGGGAGAACCCTGACTTAGTCAGAGAAAATATCAGAAAGAAGTTCCAGAATGAGAAGCTGCCGTTGGTCGACGAGGTGATCGCACTGGACGAGCAGAGAAGAAAGGCACAGGTGGAGGCAGACTCCATCCGTGCCGCCAAAAATAAAAACGCCAAGGAAATCGGCCGCCTGATGGGTCAGGGCAAAAAAGAAGAGGCTGAAGCCAAAAAGGCCGAGGTTGCCGTGAGTGCCGCAAGACTGACCGAGCTGGAGGCGCTGGAGAAGGAGCTGCAGGAGAAGATCACAAAGGACATGATGGTCATCCCCAATATCATCGATCCTTCTGTTCCGATTGGCAAAGATGATTCCGAGAACGTGGAAATTACCCGCTACGGCGAGCCTGTGGTACCGGATTTTGAGATTCCGTATCACGCGGAGATCATGCGTAAATTCAACGGCGTTGATTTTGACGCGGCCGGCAGAGTGGCAGGCAACGGCTTTTATTATCTGATGGGCGATATTGCGAGACTGCACTCCGCGGTTTTAACCTACGCCAGAGATTTCATGATCAACAGAGGCTTCACCTATTGTGTGCCGCCCTTCATGATCCGCAGCAACGTGGTGAACGGCGTCATGTCCTTCGCGGAGATGGACGCCATGATGTATAAAATTGAGGGCGAGGATCTGTACCTGATCGGTACCTCCGAGCACTCTATGATCGGCAAATATATCGACACTGTGGTGGAGGAGAGCACCCTGCCCCACACTCTGACCTCCTATTCCCCCTGCTTCCGCAAGGAAAAGGGCTCTCACGGCCTGGAGGAGAGAGGCGTTTACCGTATCCATCAGTTTGAGAAGCAGGAGATGATCGTTGTCTGCAAGCCGGAGGACTCTCCCATGTGGTTTGACAAGCTGTGGCAGAACACGGTGGACCTGTTCCGCTCCATGGACATTCCGGTGCGGACGCTGGAGTGCTGCTCCGGCGACCTGGCCGACCTGAAGGTAAAATCCATCGATGTGGAAGCCTGGTCCCCCAGACAGCAAAAATATTTCGAGGTGGGCAGCTGCTCCAATTTAGGGGACGCCCAGGCAAGAAGACTGAAAATCCGCGTGAACGGTGAGAACGGCAAGTATTTTGCGCATACCTTAAATAATACCGTAGTTGCTTCTCCCCGTATGCTCATCGCGCTTCTGGAAAATAATCTCCAGGCTGACGGAAGTGTCAGAATCCCGGAGGTGCTGCGTCCCTACATGGGCGGGATGGAGGCACTGACGGAGAAGTAGTCACGGAGGTGATGATCGTATTGCATAAATATATGCGCGCCATTGGCTTCAGCAAGGTGACAGATAAGGAAGGGTTAAAGGAAGTCCTCACCGAGGCTGTCAAAGAGCACAACAGCTGCGTCGCCTCCGAGGTGGAAGACCAGGTGCATTTAATCAACCTGAGCAAAAATTTCTCTCCTTCCCTGGGGGTTGCCGTGTGCGGAGATTACAGGACAGAAAATCACTTCGTCTGCGATTATTATTATCCTTTTCTGCAGAGCTATATTAAATCTGTGGATGAGGAGATCCGCGTGGAGCGCCATGCCAGCCAGAATTCCTACGCCGGCATGTGCGAGGAAGTCAATTTCGGCATCATTCTGATCTTTTATTTACAGAATCAGACGGCTTATTTTCAGGCGAAGAAGCGGCACGATCTGACAAATTATTATATCAGCCTGACAGGGCTGTCGGTAAGTGGGAAGATTCTGCTGCCGATTGAGAAAAATGTGGTGCAGCGCAAGAGCGAGCGCGAACAGGCGCACAAGCGTACGAAGCTGCTGCGGGAGGCCCGCGAGGGGAATGAGGACGCCATCGAGACGCTGACCGTGGAGGATATGAACACTTATAACGCCATCTGCCAGCTGATTCAACATGAAGATCTGTACAGTATCGTGGACACCAGCTTCATCCCCAGTGGCGTGGAGAGCGACCACTACACCGTCCTCGGCGAGATCATGGATTGCCGCAAAGAGCAGAATATTTACACCGGCGAGGAAATAAATATTTTGACTTTGAACTCAAATGATATTACAATGGAGGTGGCCATCAACACCCTGGACCTGATGGGAGAACCGGCCGTCGGGCGCCGCTTCAAAGGCGAGGTCTGGCTGCAGGGCACCGTCCACATTGTGCATTGAGGCGCCCGTCCAGGCGCCGTTCAGGTTGTTTTATTCCGGATGCAAATTGAACGTTCGACTCTTTGCTTAGGAGGTGAACGTTCTGTCCGGTTTATCATTTTATAGTTGTCTCCGTAGCTCAGCAGGATAGAGCGTTCGCCTCCTAAGCG
>JAJPXG010000035.1:11130-22529 GCA_021205565.1 Lachnospiraceae bacterium
GTCTCCGTAGCTCAGCAGGATAGAGCGTTCGCCTCCTAAGCGAAAGGCCGTGGGTTCGAATCCCGTCGGAGACGGTAATTTCAAGCGGAAATCTGCTAAGAACGTGTCAGATGACACGAGAACAGGTTCCGCTTTTTTTTATTTTCTAATGGAAGGTCAGGGAGAAATTTCAGCTAAGATTTTCAGAATTTCTTAGCTGGCCAGCTAAGAAAAAGTCCTTTCCAGCTAAGAAACCATAAATTGCCGATTTTTCCCTTCATCCCAGCTAAGAAAGGTGTTTGTTGAAAAATCATTCTAAATCAGGGAAAAACCTTCCTGATCCATCTTTCTAAAAATATCTTCAAGTTCAGATAGTCCTCCTTTGAGCTAAGACCAGTTAGCAGGAAACTGTTCTCTGTCTAAGAGAAATTCCGTTTTGCTAACAGAACGGAAACCTGGTCTTAGCCGTACATAGCCCGTCTGTTTCTGTTATTTGGCAGAATACAGGCGGGTATTTTTATTTCCGGGATTTTGTACCGGGAATCGAGTGTAGAAAAACAAGAAGGAGGTTTCTATTATGTCCCAAAATCTGAGAAGAACCATTGTCATCGAAGGGGTGCGGTATCATGATGACCGCCCCAAATCCTGTGAGCGCTGCTTTTTCTGGAAGAACAAAAGAACAGGCTGCATTCTGGGGAAGGAAAACTGTTATTATCTGGCGCATGCGCCGGAGAAGCCGAGCAAATGCGATAACTGTCCTTATGCCAGGGGAGGGCCGTGCGTTACGGTATCCTGCTATAAGGACCTGGAAGCATGGTTAAGGGAGAGGCGACGATGAACGAAATGAGTCAGAAAGAAGTGAACAGGTTCCGCTGCTGTGAAAATCTGGCAAAACGCAGGAAAAGAGGAAACAATCGGGCTCCCGCGGGGTGCAGACAGTGTGAATATTACAGGCCGGATTTCAAATACCGAACCTGTATGTTTGCGGAATGTCCCTATCAATTGGAGGAAAATATTTTCCGCAAAAAGCCGCTGAATTCCGACTTCATTATCATGTTAAATCAGGCTTCCGGAGACCGACAGATTCTGGCAAAGCAGCTGGGAATCTCACCGCACCAGCTCTCTTATGTCACGCAGTCGGGTGAGGGAGAAGGATTATTGTTTTATGGCAACGTCATTCTGCCATTTGTCGATCATTTCCCGCATGATACAGAGCTCTACCGCATTATGACCACGAAGCTTTCCGAGGTGTCCGCAGACACCGGGGAGGAGGCGTAAATGGCGAAGAAACCGGTACGTCTTCACTTTACGGAAGATGAGCTGGAGAACCAGAAGGTTGCAAAGGCGGCCGGAAAAGCTGATAAGGCTGTGGATAAAGCAGAGAAAGCAAATGAAAAACTCCCGGTGAAGCATAAGCTGCGCCGGGAGTCGTCTGCTTCAGCAAATGCGAAAAAGAAGCTGCGTTTCGGGAAGATGGAGATTGAAACGGTGGAGGCACCCAAACCGACCAAGTCGAAACGGACCGCCGCCCAGGCTCCGCTTCAGACAGTATCCGGCACTACCCATAAGGAGATCAGCCGCTATGAGGATGACAATACCGGTGTACAGGCCGCACACCAGACGGAAGAGGCTTTAGAGGTTGCTGCCCATGCAACGGATGAGGCACTTTACTCCCATAAGCTGAAGAAATATGAGAAGGCGGAAAAGCTTGTCCGGAAATCTGACAACGCCAACGTGGAAGCAGTCTGGCAGAAGCATTTAGCGGAGAATCCGGAAGCGGCGTCTAATCCTTTATCACGGTGGATGCAGAAACGGGAGATCAAGAAGGAGTATGCGGCGGCGCGGGCGGCCGGGCGGAGTGTTGGAAGCGCAGCAGAGTATGGGTCAGCAGCAAAGGGTACAGCAAAAGCGGCAAAGGAATCTAAGGACGCCCTGACGGTTATCGGAGAGAGCATTTCCGAACACAGCAAAGGATTTCTCGTGATTTTGATCTGTGCGGGGATGCTGATTGCGGTGATCAGCCCCATGTCTTCTTTTCCGTTGCTGTTGCAGGGATCCTTAAATGGTGTTCTGGGGACCACCTACACGGCGGAGGATGAGGATATCCTGGATGTAGAAGCAGCCTATACTGCAATGGAGACGGATTTGCGAAACCAGATCAACAATGTTGAATCCGATTATCCCGGCTACGATGAATACGTCTATGACGTGGATGAGATCGGCCATAACGCGTTCGAGCTGGCGTCCTATCTGACAGTCCTTTATGAAGACTATACGTTGGCGGAGGTGAGGGCAGAACTGTCACGGCTTTTCGATGCCCAGTATGATCTGGACATTGAGGAAACCGTTGAGACCAGGACCAGGGTGGAAACGATTACAACAACCCGGATAGTTTTAGTGATTGATCCGGAGACCGATACGGTTTCTCAGGTGGAGGAAGAGTATGAATACGAGATTGAGATCGAGTATGAGTATTATATTCTGAATATCACTCTTAAAACGGACTGGCGTCGGTGATTGCAGACGGGATGGATGAAGAAGAGGCTTCCCGCTATTCAGTCCTGATGACAACCTACGGCAACAAGCAGTATTTGTTTGAGGACAGCATTTATTCCGTTTATTCTGTATCTTCCGAATACGCGGACTATGCGGTGTCAGCGGAGGCTTTGTCGGATGAAAGGTTTGCCAACATGATTGAGGAGGCTGAGAAATATCTCGGTTATGCGTATGTCTGGGGCGGCTCCAGTCCGAGCACCGGCTTTGACTGTTCCGGGTACGTGTCCTGGGTGATCAACAACTGTAACAACGGATGGTCAGTCGGCAGGCAGACCGCCAATGGACTTTTAAACCTGTGTACAGTGGTCTCAGCAAGTGAGGCACAGCCGGGTGATCTGGTCTTTTTTGAGGGAACCTATGATACCAGCGGCGCGAGCCATGTGGGGATTTATGTCGGCGATGGTATGATGATCCATTGCGGCAACCCAATACAGTATACGTCCATTGAGACTTCTTACTGGCAGGAGCACCTGTTATGCTTTGGCAGGCTGCCGTAGACAGAATTACAGTACTCGGGAAAGGAGAGTTATGAGCGCGAAACTGGATAAGATCGGCGCGGACCTGGAAAAGGCCCGTGCCAAATGGGAAGAGTGGGAAGCTAAAACAAAGGAACTGGAAGCCCGCTACAAAGAACAGGAAAACGCGGAGATCTGTGATGTCACGCGTTCTTACAACCTGACGCCTGACCAGCTTGCACAGCTGCTGAAAATGATGCAGACCACGCTGCCGGAGTCGGCAAA
Organism: Lachnospiraceae bacterium; assembly: GCA_021205565.1. Lineage (GTDB taxonomy): Bacteria > Bacillota > Clostridia > Lachnospirales > Lachnospiraceae > RGIG6307. The sequence continues at coordinate 14,406 of JAJPXG010000035.1, forward strand.
GGCGCAGGAAATGACAAATTCATTTAAGATGGAGGAAGAAAGTACAGATGAAGAATAGAATTATTTCAATTCTGATGGCCCTGGCGCTTTGCCTGGGGTCTTGCCCGGTCACGACCCTTGCCTATACGGGTACGGAGGAAGAGACGAAGGCAGTGGAGGAAAGTGCTGAGGACACAGAGAGCGAAGAGAGCGTGGAAGCGTCGGTGACTGTAACTGCAGAGGGAGAGACCGATGAGGCCGCAGAGGAAAATGGCGGTGAGGCTGCAGATGTGAATAGCGGAGATAGTTTTTCGGATAATGAAGCTGCAGAGAATACGGAAAATGCTCTTGAAGCATTCATTTCGGAGGACGGCACTTTCACTTTTCCCTTTACCGACTGGGTATGGGAAACCGGGGATGAGGAAGCTTCTGATGAGGAAGATTTAAGCACCATCGCAACCGGAAAGGTGGTAAATGTGAATTCCTGGCTGAACCTTCGCTCCGGTGCCGGCACGGGTTACGACATTATCGGAAAGATTTCTAACGGAACAGAGGTCGAGATCCTCAGCGAAGAAAACGGCTGGTATCTGGTGACGGTCCCTGAACAGACGGGGTACGTTTATGGCGGTTATCTGGAAATCCTGGAGGATGCCGCGGAAGACAGTGACATGGAAGGCTTTGATGAGCTTTTTATGTTGATGCTGCTCAGTATGATGCTGCAGGGGAATGAAACCGCCAATACAGCTGACACGGATACCTTCGCTGCACTGACGCCGGACGGCAACCTGACGCTCGTGGATGACATTGACACCGTGACGGATGAGGACGCCGGGAAGCAGTTCATTACGGTGGAAACAAAGAATGGCAACTATTTTTATATCATCATCGACCGAGATGATGAGGGTGAGGAGACTGTCCACTTCCTGAACCAGGTGGATGAGGCTGACCTGCTTGCACTGATGGAAGAGGAAGACGTGGAGGAATATGAAGCTTCCAAAGCCATTACAGATACAGAAGATACAGACAGCGAGGCAGTGGAAGCTGAGACTTCCAATGATATGCAGGAAGAGACAGAACCTGTAGAGACGACGGATGGCAGCGCTAACCTTCTGCCGGTCGTATTGCTGGTGGTTGTTCTTGCTGCCGGCGGCGGGTTTTACGCCTACACGAAGGTGAAGGGCAAAAAGAAGGAGGAAACAAAACCGGACCCGGATGCGGATTATGAGGACGAGGACGATGAAACAGACTACGAGCTTCCTGATATGTATGGGGAGGATGTTGAGGCAGACTATTCCGACGGGGATGACAGTGACTTCGAGGATGATGATTTGGTGTAAGCCAGTGTAAACAGGAAATGAGCCTGGGACAGCCTTCGGGCTGTCTTACATAGAAAATCGTGATAATTCTTCTTGTTTGGTTTGTGATGGATTGATATAATGAAGCATGAATAACGCGAAAAATCAGCATTTTGCGGAAGGGAATGGCTTATGTACCATGAAAATGCGAAAACAGAAAACATGGCAGCATGAAATAACAGGTTTTGCCGGAAACACAATTTTGTTTGGTGTTAATATATTTGACTATCAATGGAATAAAAAGGGGCAAAAAGCAGAGGTCTGCGATCCCCGCTACGGTCAGGAGTACAGTTTCCCGGTTTATACTGTTGTTATCAAAGGGGAGGAGCATGAGTTCGCAGCGGGTGAATTCAGCAATGATGTTTGGGGATTTTTCCTTTTGAAGTAATAGACTCTGAAATCGGAATTTGAAGCAATGTAAACAACCTGTTGCAACGATGTAAACATGGTGTGGTGGGGGTTTTCTGCCTGCTCTGTTATAATCATTGCATCAAAAACATAGGAGGTATTGATTATGATTTTATCAGAGAAAATTGTTACATTGCGTAAAAGGCAAGGAATGTCCCAAGAGGATTTAGCGGAAAAGCTGAATGTTTCAAGACAAACCATTTCCCGATGGGAGAATGGAACTGTAGTACCGGATGCTTACAACATCTTGGAGATCAGCAAGGCTTTTGGTGTAACTTCTGATTATTTGCTGAACGATGATTTTGAAACCGATGATGACATTCCACAAATTAAGGAAGTCAAGAAAGACAACCGCATCTTGCATTTGAACTTAACTAGAATAGCCATTATGGTGCAGGTTGCATTTTTGAATGTAGCCTTGCAGCCATTTGGAGCAACAAACGGAACAGATAAGAGTATTGAGATTATTATTAAAGTAGTTCCGATTCTGCTTGCATCTATATGGATGACGCATAACTTGAAATATGAAAAAGATGTAAAACAGTACAGACGGAATGTGATGATTGAACTTGCCTATTGTGGTGTGTTAGCACTGATCTTCTTATTCGGTTATTACAGTGAAATGCATAGTGTAGGAACAGTCCTTTTGATAGTTGTTGCATTGGTTTATTTGTTGTTTATTAACCCCAAATACATGAACAGACCTTTTGTTAAAACGCTGAAAAAATAAATTCCAGTTTATCGGCTTGATCGGAGGAGGATTGAATCATGTCACTGCAGAGTACGAGCAAATATATGAGCCTGATCCTGCGCCACAGGCCGGAAGTGATCGGCATTACGCTGGATGAGCATGGATGGGCAATATGATGGAAATGTCCATGATATAGAACATTTCCTGAAAGTCTGGAGTTATGCAAAGACAATAGGAGAGCTGGAAGGACTTGATCCGTATACGCAGGAGACACTTGAACTGGCGGCGATTGTGCATGACATTGCATGTCCGCTTTGCCGTGAAAAGTATGGGAGTACTGCCGGCCCGTACCAGGAGGCGGAGGGTATTCCTCTGGCCAGAGATTTCTACTCTGATTTCACTCTGCCGGATCAACAGAAGGACAGGATCTGTTACCTGGTAGGTCATCATCATACATTCCGGAATGTCGAAGGGATGGATTACCAGATTTTGGTGGAAGCGGATTTTCTGGTAAATGCTTCGGAAAGTCATATGAATGTGGAAGCGATTGAGAATTTCGGTAAAAAGGTATTTAAAACAGAAACCGGACGAAATCTGCTTTCTGAGATTTATAAATTACCGCAGTAAAAGCATTAGAAAATGAAGCCGAAAATAGTCATGAATTAGGCAGTTGCTGCCAGGAAGGCTGGATTATGGATAAAGAATATGATTTAGAGAGATTCGTGAGAGCCCAGGAAAATGACTATGAGACAGCATTATCTGAGATTCAGAGCGGAATGAAGAGAAGCCACTGGATGTGGTATATTTTCCCACAGATCATAGGGCTTGGAAGAAGTGGAATTGCTGTTTATTATTCTATTGCGGATGAAGGGGAAGCGAGGGCTTATATGCAGAATGATTTGCTTAAAGGTCATTTGCTGGAGATCAGCAACGCTTTGCTGATGATTGAATCATCGGATCCGGAGCGTGTCATGGGCTATCCGGATAATTTAAAACTGCAGTCCTGCATGACACTGTTTGCGGAGGCCGCACCGGAGGAAGAGGTATTTCAGAAGGTGCTGGACAAATATTTTGCCGGAGAGAAGGACAGACGCACCTTACAGATTTTAGGAAGGCTGGTTTGAGATTATGCAGGAAAAAGAAAAAGCCCAGGGTTTCAAATATGATTTTACGCCGGCGGAAATAAAAGCGTTGCTGTTCCACTCAAAGAAATGCCCGAAATGTGAGGGAGAACTCTCTAAAGAAAAGACCTGTGAACAGGTTAGAGGAGAGGATGTTAATTCCGTATCGGATCCGTTCTTTGTTCCCAGTATACTGGTCAATCACTACGGATACATTTTCCGGTGCCAAAAATGCGGTAAGGTATTTACGCTTGCACAGCTCGCGGAAAAGCATTGAGTAGGGGCGCCCTCTATGTATGATGAGAGTTGGCTGGATGAACAGACAAATTGGAAGAGGTGTTCATGTCATTATACGCGATCGGTGATTTTCATCTTTCCTTCCAGACCGATAAACCGATGGATTCGTTTGGGAGAGTCTGGAGAAAGCATGAAGAGAAAATCCAGAAGAACTGCAATAAACTGGTCTGCCCGGAGGATACAATCGTAATTACAGGGGATCATTCCTGGGGGAGAAACCTGGAAGAATGCAGGGAGGATCTTAAGATTATCGGCATTATGCAAAGTGACAGAGGCCGTAAAAAGAAGAACTACGATTATTTAGGTGAATTATATCCGGAAGGACATCTTGGTGAGGGAGTTCATCAGTATCTGTTTAATCACGAGGACATAGATGAAATCATTTTCAGGGGTTATGAGGATGATGAGAGAGCGGAATTCCTGAAAAAGCTTTCAGACGAATATGAGAAGTGAAGGAGGAAAAGCAGATGGACCATACCAGAGTTTCTGAACCTTTACGTTTGGATGGGGCAAAGAATATCAGGGACATGGGAGGATATCCGACTAAAGACGGAGTAACAGCCAGAGGGGCTTTCCTTCGCGCGGACGGCCTGCAGGAGCTGACTGACAGGGATATAGAAACGCTTGAGCAATACGGAGTACGCCGGGTGATTGACCTGCGCAGTGACATGGAAGTAAAATACATGCCTGACCGGGTTGGAAAGATGGAATATTTCCATGTCGGTATGCTGGATCAGATGAATTCAGAGGGTTTTCAGGGAACAGGGCCGGAATCCATGTTTGCACTGTATCAGGCTCTGCTTGATCATTCAGCGGAGAAAATTGGCGAAGTGATGCATCTGATGGCGGAAGTGAAAGAGGGGGCGTCTCTCTTTCACTGTACGGCTGGAAAGGACCGCACAGGAGTGATTGCCATGCTGCTTTTAGAGCTGGCCGGAGTGCCGGAGAAATATATAGTTGCAGATTACAGTGTCACTGAAAAATACATGAAAGTTGTATTCGCCAGACAGAAGGAACAGGCCGCTGCGAACGGGATTGAAATTAAAGATTATATGCTGCGCTCCAAACCGGAGGATATGCAGAATACATTGGATTATTTCCATAACAGATATACCGATGCTGAAACATATTTGCTCCGGAATTGTGGGTGCAATAAAGAAGAGACGGCTTTTCTGAAGCTGCGTCTGATGGGTTAAGCGGGTAAGAAATCATGAAATATGATTTACTCCCTGAATTTCAGAAATACAGTTGGATTCAGATGCCTGTTCAGCCGGTACTTTTAAAGGCAGCAAACAGATTTATGCCGGTGATACAGCATGGCAGGAGACTGGACTCCCGTCTTTTATCCAAAACGATTCACTTCGGTGAGTTTACAGCGAAACTGATCCGGCCAAAAGACAGAGAGATTGACGCCGTCCTGATTTATTATCATGGAGGGGCGTTTGTGCTGAAAGCGGCTGCCTATCACAAAAATCTCGCGCAGACATACGCGCTGCAGGCCAACTGTGCGGTGCTGTTTGTGGATTATCGTCTGGCTCCGAAATACAAGTTTCCGGTTCCGGTCATGGACTGTTTCGAGGCTTATTGCTGGGCACTTGAGAACTTTCCGTCGAGTCGGTTGGCAGTTGGCGGGGACAGCGCCGGCGCCGACCTGGCAATGTCGGTTATGCTGATGGCAAGGAATAAAGGGAAAAGAATGCCGGATGGGCAGATGCTGATTTATCCTGGAGCTGCAAGTCATTCTGATACAGTGTCCATGCAAAGGTTTCAGGACACGCCGATGTGGAACTCGGTATTAAATGAAAAGGCGCTTGATCTGTATGCTAATCGGGAAGACCGCGATGACCCGCTGTTTATGCCGTTGCTTGCAGATAGCTTTTCCGGTTTCCCACCAGCCTATGTGGAGACCGCTGAATTTGACTGCCTTCATGATGCGGGAATACAGATAGCGGAGCGATACAGAGCGGACGGGATTGAAGTCATACTGAATGAGACAGCGCATACCATGCATGGATATGATATTGCAGAGAATTCACCGTATGTAAAGGAACAGGCCAGGAAGAGAATATCTTTCCTGATGGGTATATTTGAACAGGGTGGGATTTAAAATGCATTCAGAACCGATTATTACAATCGATGTGCACGGTCTGATGGTTGAGAAGGCGCTGGAGGCCATACATAGCTCACATGATTTTTATGAATCGTGTGGGCTTATTTTTATGATCGGAGGTGGAGGTTGCTTTTATTAAAAGTTCAGAATAATTCCAATAATTCTTCTGGAGATAAAAGCGTAATCCCAAAAGTTAAAAAGTCCTTTTTATTTCTGGTGACGATTGCATCGCACTGATTGGCTTTTGCGCATGTGGCCAGCAGGCAATCTTCAAAATCTGCGGCTCTCTGGATATATGCATTTAATACGTTCTCATTCGTGACGGTCAGTACTTTGGCTATATCCAGTATATATCCGAGAGCCTGATACGCTTGGTCGGTGTTCCCAAGAAGACGCCGGATCAGATAAAAGATGTCTGTTACGCTTGAGGCGGAGAGAAATCCCTGTACGGTTTTGTCTTCGCAAAGCTTCAGGACAGCCTTTGAGTTTGTGTAGAATGGTTCACGCTCAGCGAGAACATCAATAAAAATATTGGTATCAATCATTAACCGCATATCTATCCAATCGCTCCTCTCTCAGGTCTTTTACATCGAAATTATCGGGGAGTTTTCCGGTCAGAATGCCGCTGATGGAATCCACTGCACTGGTGTTTGGATTGGTGACTTTAGCAATCGGTTTTCCATTACGGGTGATAAAAATATCTTCCTGAGTCAAAAGATCCAGATATCTGCCAAAATTGGTTTTAAATTCGGTAGCTGTTACAACCATATAGATACCTCCTTATGAATGTTTTCAGCTTTATTATATGTTGAGAAAAAGAAATAATCAATCGAAATTGTGCGATTTCATAAAAAAGAAACAAATAATCGTGCGATTTTGAACTCTTACATAGCCTATGCCAATTTCGTGTGGGCTTATTTTTATGATCGGAGGTGATGAAAGAAGTGGAGCGAGGCTCACGCTATGGGCCGCCGGTGGAGCGGAAACCGGACGGGACACTGTATGAGATGACGCCTGACCAGCAGAGGGAAGCCGCAAAACTCATCCAGAAAAATTGCTGTAATTACGAGAAAGGCAACTGCATTATGCAGATACGAACCAATGACCCGAAGCTGATTCGGAGGCTGGCGGCGCTCAGCGAGGAATATCCGGATTTGTGCAGATACATCGGCAAAGATGAAATCTGCGGTTCCTATTTTGAAGTGGATAAAAAGCTTATCAGTATTCATGTGACACGCCCCTACTCCGACGAGTGCCGCCGGAAGCAGAGTGAATTCCTTGTTCACCATCTCCCAAAGTTGACGAACGGTATTTCAACAATCTTTTGAGAAGCGTCTTTCTCCCCCAAAAAGGTTTTGCAGGAAAATCAGCCCTGACATTCTTTACATCGGGCACAGTTATTCTCCATTGCCATCAATCTCTGAAAGGTTTCATCGCTGATGATATGCTCGATCTGGCAGGCCTCAATATCCGCCTGTTGTTCGTCCACGCCTATCTCGCACAGCATCCTTTTCAGAAGCGAGTGCTTCTGAAATGTATATTCTGCGATTTTCTTTCCTTCATCTGTCAGTTCCAGCAATCCGGCGTGAGTAACCTGAAGCAGATTTTCCGCCTTCATTTTCGACACAGCCACGCTGACACTTGCTTTGGAATAACCAAGCTCTTCTGCCAGGTCTACGGAACGGCAGTAGCCTTTTCGCTGCTTGACCACATAGATACCCTCCAGATAATCCTCCTGTGATTCATTATGGTGTTTTTCCTGCATAGGTTCCTCCTTCCCAGGCGCAAATGCTCTGTCACGCTATGGCTTCTATACATACCTTCGCGATACGTTTTGCCAGAGCGAGAATTGTCCAGATCGGGGGATTTCCCATTGACTCCGGAAGCAACGTGGCATCTGCGATATACAGATTTTCAGGCAGACGTCGATTGTGAAAGCTTTTTTGTTCTTCTGATGTCAGTGGCAGCATCCCGCCGGGATGTCCTGCATTCAAGGTACCGAGGAACATATCACTCTCGGCAATACCCATTTTCCCCAGAATTGCCTTGCAGTCAGATACCCCTGCTTTCAGCCGTTCCTGGTCTGTCAGGGTCAGATCCTTTTCTATCTTTCGGCTGCGGCTGGCACCAAAGCTGGAATCGGAGAGCTTTATCATGATACTG
>JAJPXG010000049.1 GCA_021205565.1 Lachnospiraceae bacterium
AAGGAAAATACACCTTCCGCATTGTACTGACGAAGGGGCTGAACCGCCAGATTCGCCGCATGTGCACGGTTTTCGGGTACCAGGTGAAAAGCCTGAAACGTGTGCGGGTGCTCAATATTTTACTGAAGGATTTAAAGCCCGGTCAGTATCGTCAGATTGAAGGGGATGAGCTGACCAGACTGTACACGGAAACGCGTGTATCTTGAAATGGAGAGGGTATGACTGACAGAGAGAGGATGCTTGAGCTTCATCAGATTTTAAAGAAAGCAGCCCGCGCTTATTATGCCGAGGATGAAGAGATCATGTCCAATCTGGAATATGATCGCTTATATGATGAGCTTGTGCAGCTGGAGGAAAAGACCGGCATCGATCTGGCAGGCAGTCCGACGCAGACAGTCGGGTATACTGCAGTCGAGGAATTGCCGAAGGAAGCGCATGAGCGTCCGATGCTGTCTTTGAGTAAGACGAAGGAGCCTCTGGAGCTTCAGAGCTTTCTTCTGGATAAAGAGGGACTTCTCAGCTGGAAGCTGGATGGCCTTACTATTGTGCTGACCTATGAGAACGGGGAGCTTACGAAAGCCGTGACGCGCGGCAACGGGGAAGTCGGCGAGGTGATTACAGACAATGCGCGGACCTTTATCAACCTGCCTATGCGCATTCCTTTTTCAGGAAAGCTGATTCTCAGAGGAGAGGCTGTCATCACCTACAGCGATTTTGAGAAGATTAACGATACCATTGGGGAGGAAAGCCAGAAATATAAGAATCCCAGAAACCTCTGTTCCGGCTCTGTCCGGCAGTTAAACAGTGAGGTGACAGCTTCCAGAAATGTACGACTGATTGCGTTCACGCTGGTCATGTGTGCGGAGCGTGAATTTGTCACCCGCCAAGAGCAGATGGAATTTCTGGCATCCCTTGGCTTTGAAACGGTGGAATACAGACTGGTAAACAGAGAGAATATTCTGGAGGCGGTGCAGGAATTCGCACATAAAATCGAGCATTTCGATGTCCCGAGCGACGGCCTGGTGCTCTGCTTTGACGATATCGCATACGGTGAGAGCCTTGGCAGAACCAGCAAATTTCCGCGGGATTCCATTGCCTTTAAATGGAAGGATGAGGAGCGGGAGACGAAGCTTTTGGACGTGGAGTGGTCCGCCAGCAGAACCGGCCTGATTAACCCGGTAGCGATTTTTGAACCGGTGGAGTTGGAGGGCACGACGGTGAGCCGGGCGAGCGTCCATAATGTCAGCATCGTGAAGGAGTTACGGCTTGGTATCGGGGATGTGCTCCGTGTTTATAAGGCGAATATGATTATTCCGCAGATTGCGGAGAATCTGACCTGTTCGGATACACTTGAAATCCCGGCAGTCTGTCCGGTCTGCGGCGCTGCCACCAGAATCAGCAGTATCAAGGAAGGACAGTTCCTTTACTGCACCAATCCGGACTGCGCCGCTAAAAAGATCAAGTCCTTCACCCTTTTTGTCAGCAGGGACGCCATGAACATTGACGGTATGAGCGAGGCGACGCTGGAAAAATTCATTGCTGCCGGTTTTCTGCATAAGTTCCGCGATCTTTATTATCTGAAGGAACACCGCGACGCGATCATTTGCATGGAAGGCTTCGGGGAAAAGAGCTGCGAAAACCTTCTGCAGGCGGTGGAAAACTCCAGACAGACGACTCTCGCAAAGCTGATTTACGCGCTGGGCATCGCCGGTATCGGCCTGGCGACCGCGAAGCTGATCTGCCGGCATTTTCAGAATGATTTTGACAGGCTTTCGCATGCATCTGTTGAGGAGCTTCTGGAAATTGATGGGGTGGGAGAGGTGCTGGCTAATGCCTTTTCGGATTATTTTGCAGATGCTGAGAATCTCCGCGATGTCGGGGAACTGCTGAAAGAGCTTCGGCTAAAGGAAGAGGAAACCTCCGTTGATACGGAGAGGCTTAAGGGCCTGACGGTGGTAATTACAGGGGATCTGCTGCTGTATGAGAACCGCAATCAGTTAAAGGAAGCGATTGAGGCGTTTGGGGGAAAGGTAACAGGCAGTGTCTCTAATAAGACAAGTGTCCTGGTGAATAATAACCCTGCCTCCACTTCTAATAAAAATAAAAAGGCCAGGGAGCTCGATATCCCGATTATGACGGAAGAGGATTTTGTAAAACAGTATTTACAGTGAGAGGAGTACGCATATGCCGATCAGAACACAGAATGATTTACCTGCAAAAAGCATACTGGAAACAGAAAATATCTTTGTGATGGACGAAAACCGCGCGACAAGCCAGCAGATTCGCCCACTTGAAATCTGTATTTTAAACCTGATGCCTGTGAAGGAGGATACGGAGCTACAGCTTCTGCGCTGCCTGTCTAATACACCGATTCAGGTCAATGTCACTTTCATGAAGGTGGAGAGTCACGTCTCGCAGAATACCTCCGCGAATCATCTGAATAAGTTTTATCAGAATTTTGAGCAGTTAAAGGAGTTCCGCTACGACGGTATGATCATCACGGGCGCGCCGGTGGAGCAGTACGCGTTTGAGGAGGTGGACTACTGGCCGGAGCTTCGCCGGATCATGGAGTGGAGCAAAACGCATGTGACCAGCACTCTGCATATCTGCTGGGGTGCGCAGGCGGCGCTGTATTATCATTTCGGTATCGAGAAAAAGCTCCTGCCGCAGAAGCTGTTCGGCCTCTTTGAGCATCGGGTTCTAAACCGCAAGATTCCGCTTGTGCGGGGCTTTGACGATATCTTCCTGGCGCCGCACAGCAGACACACGACGGTTTCTGCCGCCGATATCTATGCCTGCAGTGACCTGACTGTCTTAGCCGAGAGCGACAGGGCCGGAATCTTTTTGTGCATGACTGAGAAGGGAAAGCAGATCTTTGTCATGGGCCATCCGGAGTATGATCGCTATACCCTTCATAATGAGTATATGAGGGATAAGGCCAAGGGCCTTCCTATCAAAGTGCCGGAGAATTATTATCCGAATAACGACTGCGAGCGCAAGCCGCCTCTGCAGTGGCGGGCGCACAGCAACGCGCTGTACTCCAACTGGCTCAATTATTATGTGTACCAGGAGACGCCGTATATATTATAAGCTCAATCCGGAATATAATCTTCACTTAATTTCATCTGCTCTTCATTCATGCGTGCGGTCTCCTTCACGGCATCGTCGTAGCCGGAGAGTGCCGCGAACGGGGAGAACTGGGCTGCCCGCTCCTGCATGGACAGGTGTGTCCTGTTGGGGGAGACGTGGTGGGGCAGGTGGATGATGTCCTGATAATCTGCTATAGTTCTTTTGGGCATGTGCTTCCTCCTAAATATATTGCCGCGTGAAAACTTTTGCTGTGAAAGCTGAACTTCTCTGAGTATGGTGCGGTTGCTATCCTACTCTCTGTGCCCGCCGATCTGGCTGTTGCGTTCGCGGCCGGTCGCGCCTTCTTCTAGGTTCATCCCCTTTAAGCCGGCGTTTTTGCCGAACTTTTTCTGAAGCTCTAAGATGGCTTTTTGGCCGCGCT
>JAJPXG010000154.1:0-1905 GCA_021205565.1 Lachnospiraceae bacterium
CTATTATTTCCTCCCCGTAGAAGGTATGAAAAAATTTATCCCAGAGAGTAGGTGTGAAAGAGTTGTTTGAGAGTAAATTGGATAATTGAATAGGTGTAATTTTGTTGGCCATGGTTGCTACCTCCTTTTCTTTAACGGTAGCACCTGCGACACCATTGTCAAATCTTTTGTCAGTGTTTTTACGGAAATATTTTACCTTGGGACATTGATCATCGGCTTATTGTTCCTGTAGTTGTACTTGAAATACTTTCCCCACTTCCGCTTCATATTCTCAATGCTGTCGATCTGATCCTGCCTGAGCTTTGAGCTGTCTCCTCCTGCATTTACATCCTGATAATCTTTACAGATGATATACCTTGGTTTCAAAATGATCCGATTGAGCAGCAGTTCCTGCAATACAAGATCCAGATCGTAATTGTACTTACACCTTTCATCCGGTCTGGCTTTCAACACGCTTTTATACACCCATTTCAGCGAACCAGAAGTCCCTTTAAATGCAAACTCACCATCATAGCCATAGGGAACTCCTGTCGCATCAATGCAGGCATACCCAACATTCAGATCAACCATGAGCTGCGCGATTCTTTCAATCTCAGCCATGATCGTATCCTTGTCTTTGTTCAGGCGGGTCGTATCATCCAGGCGGTACATGACATCTTCGATGTCATCATCAGCAATGAAAATGATATCTTCCAGGGCGTGATCCACAATCCACCAATATGTCCGGATGGCATTGTTGACCTCCTCATCCGGAGCTGCCCACACATTTTCCACTCCCGCTTTTCGATACAGCTCCGCTTCGCTGGCTCTCACTACATAGGTGCAGCGTTCCAAAAGATCCTGTGTGAGTATCTTGTTGTACCTGTGGTAGCTTTGGACGTAGATTCCTAAAGAGAGTTTCCTATCCTCCATTGATAATCTCCTCCATCCTTCTGAAATGACTGCCAATGTCATGGCCTTCATTCATAGCAAAATCGATCACTGACATATACGGCCTGAACTCTCCCCACTGCTGGTGGTACGGCATCGGCTCCCATTGCTGATACTGAAGCTTTATTCCAGCTTCGGTAAAATGGGTTTCATCCTGATAGTTCCTGCCTCCCGTTCCGGATAAGTAGGCATCTGCGCTTACCAGATGGGTAATTTCAATAACCCTCGCTTCTGATCTGCTTTCCAGGTTCCAGACGTGGGAGAAGTATATCGGCTTCTTGATATCGAACCATTCCATCAACATACTCATAACGGAAATGTTTAATTCTGCCAGATTCGTAAATCCCGGCACAATAGCCATTTCAAATGCAGGAAAAAAGGTGTCGAAATATGGGGCCTTTTTGTAATTCATCTCTATGGTTTTAAGGTGCTTCAACTGCCACCCAAGAAAATCCTTTGGTTTCACCTCCATGAGGCTCTGCCCGAATTTCTTTTCCAGTGGTACTTTCAGTCTGCATTCTCCCTGCGGAGTCTTGATCCGGTTCCAGTCGAATACATACCCATTGCTGTATTGGGCGTCATCCAGATAAACAAAAGCGTCTGCTTTCCATATCTTATGAAAAACTCCCATGTATGGGATATAGCATGGCTGGTGTATTGTTACCATCATGTCCTATACCCCCAATTCAAATACCGTCTGGAATGCTTCTGCAAGAATTACACCAGCCTGGCTTCCCCTGACAGTCGCAAGCGCCATGATCGCCTGCTCTGTTCTTGGATGCGGCGATTTTCTGAGGACATCCTTATCCATCCCGATTGCTTCAATCTTGATAGCAACATCCTGTGGGAGAACCTCTACAAACAGATTTGGCGTAAACACGCCGTTTGCCGTACTGACATTCCAATCGGTCGATGATGGCACTTCCTTATACTTGATGTTTTTGAGAGGAGAAGCATCGGCGATCTGCGTTTGTG
>JAJPXG010000154.1:1915-3511 GCA_021205565.1 Lachnospiraceae bacterium
TCATCCTTAAATCTCATGCACCCGAAATCCCCGATGTAAGACTTCTTTACTCCAAGCGCTGAGTGACTGGCAGCAATACCGTCTTCCAGGTTATCATCCCTGGTTGGGCTCCAATGGCTTAACAGGCAGACATAGATGCCTTGCCCTTCCTTTGCCATTTTTCTCATTGTGGCGCCGGCACCAAGTATTTCATCATCCGGATGTGCTGCAACTACGAGACACCTCATGCATCTGCCTCCTCTCTGGCTTCGCCAATTCCTCCATTTTGTCCGGATTGATAATCTGCTTTCTCAACGATCTGGGCTTTCATCTGATCGTACCAGATTGCCCGTGCCTTGATTTTTCGCTTTTTCGTAACAGCAACTTTCCTGCCCTCGATACCAAGTTTACGAATCAGATCATTGTAATCGATCTCACTCTTGCAGACAATCATCACATAATTGTACTTCTCGTACCGGATCAACTCCATATCCTCAATCTTTCTCTCTTCCGGATTAGCATTGTCCAGGTTAAGTCCGAGGTCGAGATTCAGATCTGCCGTCCAGTCTGCCAGGAGTTCCAAATCCCATTCTCCTGCGTGGGTGTTGTCCTGGATGTTGATGGATCGGAGTTAAGCCTCCTAATATCCGATCAGACGTTTAACATACACTTCAATGTCAGGATCTCTCCTCGACAGAATGACTGACCGCTGGTTTCCAGCTATTACATTGTCATGCTCATCAACAAGAAAAATGCCGAAGTCGCCGAACATGTCCAATGACCGCTCCAGCTCTTCGGACTTCTTTTTGGAAATCTTCCTTGGGTTTCCAAAATTGTGCTTCAGGTCTCCGACCCTCATTTTACACACTTCTATCCGTTTTTCTCCCATGCCATAATCCCTTTCTGTAAAAAAACTGACTTCTGTGCTACAATGTTCCTATCAAACAGGAGGATAGCCGTTATGTATAATGGTAATGAATCGTTAATAAACGATGGCACCTACCTAAACCAGCGTATCCATGATTTCTGGCAATGGGCGTTCCCTGATCTCACTGACAACACCGTAAGAGGAACTTTCGCCGAGTACATCGTAAAGACAGCGCTGGATTTAGGCGGATATGAAGGTAACTGCCAGAGCAACGGGTGGGAGCCATATGACCTGGCCGGCCCAATCATCCCCGCATTGAACCGGAAGGCCCGGATCGAAGTAAAGTGTTCCGGTTTTGTCCAGCGTTGGGCGAAAAGGCACGCCGAAAAGGATCCGCGCAACACTGCAAGCTTCAGTATCGCACCAGCAAAAATGCCGGATGAAATCGGTGACTTTCCAGACAAGGCGGCGCGCCAGAGAAACAATGACCTGTATGTTTTCTGCGTGTATACTGCCACGGATCATCGTGCCAACATTCTCGACCTTTCGTGGTGGGAATTCTATGTGCTTCCAACGCAGTATATTGAAAATCACCCACAGCTTTACAAACAGAAAACTGTCACGCTTAAAACATTGAGTGGTCTTGGTGATAACGTCTGCCCGAAACTCACATTCAATGAGCTGTGTAATAAAATCGTTTCCGTTTGTAACTCGATTGCATCTGACCAGGTGCACCGATTTCCGTCTAC
>JAJPXG010000117.1 GCA_021205565.1 Lachnospiraceae bacterium
CAAATGGACGGATGATTGTAATTCTGGCTGACCAGCTCCTTCATCTGCTGAAGGCTGTTTTCATGAGCACTCTGATGATCGCTCATTGCGGAAATCAGAGGAATCTCAGCCCAGACCACCAGGCCAAGCCGGTCACATTCACTGTAGAACGCCTGGCTGTGCTGATAGTGTGCAAGACGAACCGTGTTTGCTCCAATCTCCCTGATTAGGGCAGCATCCTCCATTTGATCCTGCTCGGAGATTGCGTAGCCCTTATTTTCTCTGTCCTGATGACGTGCAACTCCTCTGAGCGATGTCTGCTTTCCATTCAGAAAAAATCCCTTTTCCGGATATACAGTGAATGTGCGGATACCGGTCTGAACTGACAGTTCATCAATCACTTCACCGTTCCTCAGAAGCTTCGCCGATACTGTGTAAAGATATGGATCATCCACACCCTGCCAGAAATGAGGCTGCGGGATATGAAGCTCCGCGGAAACATACTCCGAGGCAGTCACCTCGCTTTGCGCGACAACAACACCCTCCCGATCCTTTGCGGAGAAGTAAACGATGTCCTGTTCCATTCCATTTTCCAGCCATGCTTCCGTCCGAATCCGTGTGTCAATCTCGTCAGAAATTGGTGTACACAGGAATCCGTCAGCACCGAAATGATCCATGGCAAAATGGCTCTCCGGCACGGTGATCAGACTGACATTGCGATACAGACCGCCGAAAAACGTGAAGTCCGCCATCTGCGGGTAAACACCGTCATGATTCGCATTGTCCACCAAAATGCAGAGCAGATTTTTCCGCTTCGCCAGATAATCCGTGACATCCACTCGGAAGGCGGAGTAGCTGCCTTCATGATGTGTTACTTCTTTCCCATTGATGTAAACATCCGCCACCATGCTGGCCGCTTCGATCTCCAGCCATACGCGTCCGCCCTTTCTTTGCCGGGGAATGCGCAAAGCATACGCACATTTACCACGAAAATAATCGTTCCCGCCATCCTGTCCATCGGATGCATTCCATGTATGCGGCAGCGTAACAGACTCCCATTTGGAAGGGAAACGCTTTGGAAGCTGCGAACAATCCTTCTGGAATTTCCAGTTCCCACTGCCCAGGGATTCCTTCTTTCGTACTATCTTTTGGTACTCAAAAAGGTTTCCTTTATAAAAGACAGACAGGACATCCAGAACGGCCACTGCAATCCAGATGAAAGGGATAAGAGTCCCGGCTATATCAGCGTACCATGCAGGATTCAGCCAAATCAGCGCTGCCGCGACAAATGAGACTGCCACGCTGATTCCGGACAGTACCCATTGATGCTTTCCAGAACGTATAAAATCCGCTGTCCATTGTACTTTAACCGCGCCCATTGCGAAAAAGAGAATACCATACAGCAGCTGAGGCATGAAATCTCTGTTCATGATCCAGTCAACGCCCAGAATACAGCAGGTTCCCACCGCAAGTACAAGCAATCCCTTGGAAAGGCGGCGCTCTCTTTTTGCCATTTTCGGCTCTGTGCGAAACCAGGAAACCATATGAATGAGTCCAAGTACAATCAGAACGATACCGAGGCCTGTAATCACACTCCGGATAAAGCCATCCGGGCGTATCATAAGCACAATTCCCAGGAAAAGCTCACCGATCCCGGCCAAAGGATATTTTGCTTTTTCCACCATTGTTTTCATTTTCAGCCCTCGAAAAATACCGCTACCATGTCAAAAACCGCCTCCACAATCAATGAAACTGCTGTAAAGATCCATAACACTACTGTTGAAGAGAACGGATTATTGATAATAACAATAGCACAGACAATAGATAAGGCTGCACTGATCAATTCCAGCACCCATTGTTTTTTCTTCAGTCTGATGCAGTCCGCCACCCATTGGATTTTAACCAGTCCTGCAAACAGAATCATGATGCCATAGAGGAAAGTCAGAACCGGGAATGCCGTGATAAACCATCCGGACCGGAACATGGCAAAGAGTCCAATGGCCAGATAAATCACACCGCTGGACAGATTGTGTTCCCTCGCTGCAACTTCCGGGATAGCCCGAAAATATGCGATGATACTCATAATGCCGCGCACTGTCAGGATAACTCCCAATGCAATGATTACAAAGGAAGTGAAGCTGGCGGGCTTAATCAGCAGCAGAATACCAATGGCGACCTCACATAAACTCATCAACAGGCTTTCATAATTTTCTCTCAGTCTTTTCATTTTTGATATACCCCCTTGCAATAGCCACTATTTTAAGTAATCTGTTTTAGCGCATTCTGCCTGCGCCGCCAAGCGCAATCACGATACAGTTGATTCCCGTCAAAATGAGATAGAACCCAATTATTATGCTGACGGAGCGAATTGACCCAAATGACCACAATACCATTAACCACCCCAATATCAGTCCGACAATGCTTGCAATCAGAGTGAAATAATAACAAAAATCACCGGCAGCCATGCGAAGCGTTTTCAATGTTGCCAGATTGAAAACATTGTGGGCGATAAACCATATTGGGAACAGGAAGTATACGATCCACTCACCAACATCTGGATAAATAATCAGCATCATCCCTGTCATCACGCTGATGATCCCGGAAATTAACGCTACAATTGGCCCGAATCCGGTATATTGGTCCATCCTGATGTAAAAGAGAATATCACAGATACCCGTAATAATTGCCGCAGTAGCATATAGCATGACCATACTGGTCATTGCTCCCTTCGGCCATACAAATGACAGGATGCCCAGAATAATCATCAAAATGCCGAGTACAAGCTCAAGCCATCCAAAACCAGTTCTGTTCTTCATCCCTGTGTCCCTCCTTTCAGAATGCGCATGAACTCTTCCCCGGTAATGGTTTCTTTTTCATACAAATACAATGCCAGGCGATCCAGCGCCTCCCGGTTCTGTTGGAGTAATGCCTTCGCTTTTTTATGCTGCTCCTTCACAAGAGCTACCACCTTTTGGTCGATCTCTTTTTGGGTATCAGCAGAGCAGGCGAGGGATGTGTCTCCTCCAAGATACTGATTGCTTACAGTCTCCATTGCTACCATATCAAATTCATCGTTCATGCCGTATCGGGTGATCATCGCCCGTGCCAGCTTCGTTGCCTGCTCGATATCGTTGGATGCGCCAGTCGTAATCTGCCCAAATACAATTTCCTCTGCCGCACGGCCTCCGGTATATGTAGCGATTTTATTTTCAAGTTCCTCTTTTGTCAGGAGGCATTTATCATTCTGCTCCACCTGCATGGTATACCCAAGTGCGCCGGATGTCCGAGGAATAATTGTAATTTTCTGCACTGGGGCGGAGTCAGTCTGCATAGCTGCTACCAGTGCGTGACCGATTTCGTGGTAGGAAACCACTTTTTTCTCCGCATCAGACATAATGGCGTTTTTCTTCTGGTAGCCTGCGATGACAACTTCAATGCTCTCCTCAAGATCAGCCTGCGTAACATAGTGTGAATGCTAAAATGGACTTGAGCCACTAAAGCAAAAATGACAATGAACATT
>JAJPXG010000120.1:0-38466 GCA_021205565.1 Lachnospiraceae bacterium
TTGTCTTTCTTTGTTTCTTTGTGGTACTTTCACTCTCAGAGGTACTCTCAGAAGTACTCTCACTCTGGCTCTCAGAAGTACTTTCGCTCTCAGAGATAGAGGCACTCTCACTCTTCACCAAGCTTTCAGAACGCATTTCTGAATATTTTACACTGATAGACTCGCTAGTACTTAAATATTCACTATGCTCTTCACTATACTTTGCACTAAATGACTCTGCAATCGAATCACTCTTAGAAATACTGGTGCTGTTCTTAGCATCTAATTCTGAATTAGCTTCCGACAGACTCGTAGAAGTCGAAATTGCAGCTGCATATTCCTGAACTTGTTCTTCCGTCCATCCTGTTGTTCCTGTGATTAGATTCATAAAGTAATTGTACCACAGACTCCCCGGACTACCCAATGACGCAATCCATCCCATCACTGTATTCCACAAGGAATTATCTGGATTAAAATTACTGTTGGCAGCATTCAAAGAATCTATCGTAGAATCATTCACGCTCTCGCTCGCCGCAATCGATTCAGACTCCGCCACCAATGAATTGCTCTCACTCGTCGAAGTAGACAAACTCTCCGAATCCGCTTCCTTTGCAGACACACTCGCACTTTCAGATCCGTAATTATCTGAATTACTCGTATGCTCAGATGTTTCCTCAGATTCATAAGCCAGGCTTGAAGACTCCTCTTCAGTCTCATCCGTTGTTTCGGAATATGTATCAGCTAAATCTGCGCTTTCAGACTCAGCTTCACTCTCGCTGGTGGGCTCAGTCTCACTCTCAGACTCGGTCTCGCTCTCGCTGGTAGACTCAGTCTCACTCTCCGCCACAGTTTCTTCCTCTTCACTCAGGGTTTCTGCGCTGTTCTCGTCGACAGGAAGAATCTCTTCTTCTGTGGTTGCCGTCTCCTCTGCCTTAATCGTTACGACATCCTGACCGGCTACAATATCTTCCTCTTCAAGTTCTAATTCCACCCATGTGCCATCATTATCCGCGGCAAATACAGTGCTGTCGTTGGCAATCACAACTCCGCCAAACGCTGCGCCAACTGCCAAGCCACCGCGCAGAAGCGCATGTCCGGATTTTGCGGTCTCTTCCGAAACACGAATAGTATCCGGATTACCGTCAGAAGACCCTTTGAAAAATCTGCTCAAGGTTGAAAGGACATCATACCAAAGACCATTCTTTCTTCTTTGCTTAACCCTGGTTTCCTGTGAAATGTTTACTTTTTTGCGATTATTATCCATTTTTTCCTCGCTTTTTCCGTTATTATCATGCAGACATTTATTCAATCTGCATTTTTCAGGTGCATTTGTTAACAAGTTACTTTTCATAAGATAATCCATATAAAATAGCTATCCTGTATCTGTTTTTCTTTTCATCATCATATTGTAATATCCCCTTCTACAAATATTCGGATCATCAAAGCGATTGTTGCTTACTATCAACCGTTTCCTTAATCCTTCTTCTTTGTTACTTCTGCTGAAATGTTTCCTTCCAGCACATACCCTTTGAAATGCCACTCCCCAAATGTCGTGTGCCTCTCCTCTGGCCCGACCTGGTCTTCACGATGCTCCCGCAATTCATAATCGCACTGCTTTCAAGGTTTTACTCATGCCAAATTAATCTTTAAGTGTTCACCTTAAAGAACATAGCGGTGTTTTTTTCTTTTTTTATGAGGGATTTTGCACTTCACCTGACCACTTTTCTGACCACTTTTCTGACCACTTTTCAGGTCGCTATTTTGACCACTTCCAGAAAAATATGACATACAGGTTGCCCCTTTTTCTGCCAACATGAAAATGGTAATATGGGTGCTGTTGACAAAGTCAGGGGTTTCTGCTGCTCTAAAGGTATGATATAATGGTAAAAAAGCGAATGAGGTAACCGGGCTATGATGAATCGTCGAAACGGTGTGCAGCAGAAGATGCATTGTATAACGCTTGAATCACTGATGCCAGGAAAGCATTTCTTACGGGATTTGGACAGGCTGGTGAATTTCGACTTTGTCTATGAGAAAGTCGAAACAATGTATTCCCGAACCGGCAGACCCTCTGTTGATCCGGTTGTCATCATCAAAATGATGCTTCTCGGCTATCTGTATGGCATTGATTCAGAAAGGAAACTGGAGCAGGAAACGCAGGTCAATATTGCGTTTCGCTGGTTTCTTGGAATCGACCTGGATGAGTCTGTGCCGGATCACTCAACGTTCTCCCAGCTTCGCCGCAGAAAGTTTGGCGGTACAAATCTATTTGAGGAAATTTTTGATGAAGTTGTTCGGATATGTATGGATCGCAACCTGATTACAGGGAAACTCCTGCTGACGGATTCTACCCATGTCCGCGCTAACGCAAGAAATGATTTGTATGAAACCGTCACTGTAAGCGAGGAGCCCTCCGCTTATATCAAAAGGTTAAACCAACAAGCCGTGCAGGAGGGCTTATTACCGGAAGGATACGAGGAAAAAACGTCAGCGAAGCAAAAAGATGTCAAGATAAGCAAAACCGACCCGGAGAGCGGCTATATGCACCGCCCCGGAAAGCCCAACGGATTTCATTATCTGAGCCACCAGACCTGTGACGCAGAGCATGGCCTTATTACAGACGTTCTGGTCACACCTGGCAATGTCAATGATCGGAGTGTTCACTCTCAGCGGATTCAGTATCAGATCGACAAATTTGGCTTTAAAACAAAAGCGGTTTGCGCAGACAAGGGGTATGATAGTTCGGAAATTGATGCAGATATGCTGAAACGAGGCATCCAGACCTACATACCGAGACAGAGAGCGTGTACTGACACTGATCGCTTCCAGACTTCGGATTATTGTTATGACGAAGCGACAGATACCTACCGCTGCCCGGCAGGCTGCATTTTAAAAGGCAGTCGTTATAATCCCAGAACCGGAGGAAAAGAGTATTGCAGCTCTGAACTGGACTGTCGGAATTGCCAACTGAGAGCGAAATGCATTTCTGAACGCAGCAAAAAGAAATTGATCCTCAGGGGATACAATGCCTCAGCGTATGAGACGCAACGCAAAAAGAATGGAACGCCAGAGTATTATGCAGCGCTTCGGCTGAGACAGATATGGTGCGAAGGGAACTTCTCTCACCAGAAGGCGCATCACAATTTAGGAAGAACACGAAAACGAGGATTGGGCAGGGCTACAGAGCATTGCCTTCTTTCGGCAACCGCATTTAACCTGAAAAGAATGGTGAAGCTGGCATTGGGAAAGCCAGGCTTCACCTTTTTCGTTTTGGAGTGTGGTTTTGAACGCCTTATCTGGCTTGCTGTTGCGCCTACTTTGGCGGATATAGAGCGTTTGTCAACAGCACCATATGGACTACTTACCTGACCACTTTGAGAACTTTCCTACAGCCATTTTTTTTGCATGCTCGAGCCCGAAATGACATAAACAGATGATAATTCCTGATAAAAGATTTTTTAAAAGTTTTATTGACGTATACCAAAGAAAGGTGTATATTTGCATTAAAGTGGGCATAGAAGCCATATTTTATCCTATCTTCTCTGGTTTAACCGTTGTTCTACAAGGTGAACACTTACAGATTTTTCAATCATAAACGTCAGACGCTGAAGCCACAGGCATATTATTTTCCACCGCTTCAGCGTTTTTAGTTTCCCTGATATTTTCAGCATATCCTGCCATAAAAATATCCCCCCGGATGAATATTTATTTTAACATCCATCCAGGAGGGCATATACACCTTCACAGGTTTACATAGACTTGATTACAGTCTCTCATTCTGACCGCATAAGCAACAACCCCTGATCCACTCGCGGACAAACCGCTCATACTTCTCATCCCCCAGTTTGAGAAACCGCGTATAAATCAGAACCATGTAATACCGCACAAGCGCCGGATCACAGCTGCAAACATCCATATATCCGGCGATAAATTCCCGCAGTTCTTTCTCTGTCCGCATAAACTTCTGCCCGGGACGCAGAATGAGCGCCCACGCAATGTCAAACTCCCTGTTGCCCATGCCGGCCAGCTCAAAATCCAGAATGCCGGAAATGTGCCCGTCTTTCCAGAGAAGATTGGCATAATGAAAGTCGCCGTGTACAAAGCATGTATGGATCTGCGCGGGCTGATTGACGGTCAGCCACTCATAAGCATCTTCCATACCTATCTTCTCAAAATGCGAAAGCTCCGGAATGTCATGAAATCTTCTGTGCGGTGCCTCCGGGAAACTGCTGACAGTACAATGCAGCCTGGCCAGGGCTTGCCCATACTCATACATATAATCCAGGCCGCTTTCCAATCCGGCTTCCTCCAAAATCACAGAAAGACGCCTGCCATCGATCTGGCGGGTCACCTCATAACGGTACTCTTCCGCATCGTATTCCACTACTTCAGGCGTGCACGGGAAATGAAGCTGTCGCAGGATTTCCGTTTCATTTTTGAGGTTGGCGTCCGCGTGGTGCGCATATTTCAGATAATAATATCCCTCTGTTCCTTCCTGCACACCCTTCACGCAGAACACCTGGTTCGCCGCGTGCGGATATCCGAGGACCTCCTCAATCTTCACTTTTTTCAGAGGCAGTGAATAAGGATCAATGGTATCGCGCCACTTTTCAGGCTCCTGGTTTTTCATTGTATTGCTCCCTGGTTTATTTCCCTGCTGGAAGAATGATGTTCTTGCTGGATCTTTTCAAAATTCTTATTCCGTTCCCGGTCCGTATCCAGGACACCAATCTCCACACCTTCGTATAAAATTCTGTATGATTTCATAAACTGAAATCCCCCATAGCAAGATTTATCACTCTTTTCTGGTCATCAACGTCGCGCATTCACAATGTACGGTTTGCCCGAACTGATCCACGCCCCGCCACTTTTTCAGCTCATACCCGCCCTCGCGCAGATATTTGATATTGCGGGCGAGAGTCGCGGAGTCGCAGCTGACGTAGACAATGCGATCAGGCTGCATTTGAAGCATGGTGTCGAGGCAGGCCTGGTCGCAGCCCTTGCGGGGCGGATCAACGACGATGACGTCGGGGTGGGTTAAAACAGTCGCTGAGGCGGTTCTCATGTGGGGATTCTTTTCGGAAGCAGCCCCGTCTGAAGCTGACGCCCGAAATTTCTCTGCCGCATTGCCCTCCATGGGCTCACAGTCGGGCATGCCTTCCTCTTCTCCATGATATTTTTCATAAAATGCCGGCAGCACCTTCTCCGCCTTTCCCACATAGAAGGTCGCGTTGGTGATGCCGTTTGCGGCGGCGTTGGCGCGGGCATCGTCGATGGCCTGTGGAACAACCTCCACGCCGCAGACCAGCCCGGCGCGGCAGGCCATGAAAAGGGAAATGGTGCCAATGCCGCAGTATAAGTCCCAAACGGTCTCACGGCCCGTCAGGGCGGCATAATCTAAGGCAATGCTGTAGAGCTTTTCAGTCTGGCGGGGGTTAACCTGGTAGAAGGAGAGGGGCGAAATATGAAAGGTCAGGAAATCCCCGGTGCGGGCAAAATCGTTTGAGACATCACGGATATAGAGGCTGTCCTCGATGGTATCGCTGCCCCAGAGGGTCCGGCAGGTATCGCCCATAATGACGTTATCGCGGCGGGTGTTGAAATTTACAGAGATGCTGCAAATTCTGCGTGTCATCTCCCGCCCATGAACATTGCGCTCACCAGAATTTGCCGGTTGCTCAACCATCGCCTGCCCGTTCTCCATATCCAGAATATCCCGCTTCATCTGATTGGCCTGCTTTCCAACATATCCCGCATTTTTGCCAGAGCCCTTCGTATTCCGGCACTCATCACCACAGGTGATATCATTGTCTGCACTCAACCGCAGTCCGCACAGCCTTTCCACCAGCTCCCCGGCCTTCAGCCTCTCCCATCCACATTTCTCCCACTCCACGGGGGATAAATTCACCACCAGGCAGACCATGATCCGCCCGCTCTCAAAGCCGCTGCGAATCAGAATATGCCGCACCAGCCCATGGCCAGAGGTTTCGTCGTACGGAGCAATGTGATATTGGTCCATATGTGCCAGCACTGCCCGCAGAATTTCCTCGTTTTCTTCTGCACCCAAGGCACAGTCTGTATTGGAAATAATCGTATGCGTTCTCCCCGCGTAAAAGCCGCAGACAGTCTTCCCGTCCTTATCCTTTCCAACGGGATACTGGGCTTTATTGCGGTAATGAAAGGGCACGCCCATTCCCACAAAGGGCTCCCGGGCCGCCTCCACCTCTTTATCACTTAAGCCTCCGATGCGCCGCAGATTATTGGCGATCTTATTTTCCTTGAATTCCATCTGCTTTTCATAGGAAAGCGTCTGCAGCTGGCAGCCGCCGCAGGCCCTGTGCTGCGGGCAGACGGGCTCCACCCTGTCAGGTGAAGGCGTCAATAACGTCAGCAGTCTGGCGTAGCCATAATTCTTTTTCATCTTCATCACTGTGGCTGTGACCACGTCGCCCGGCACAGTGTCCTTGATAAAAAAGGGAAAGCCGTCCACTTTCCCTATTCCCTCGCCGTCCGTATTCAGATCCGTAATTTCCAGCTGAATTGTCTGGTTTTTAAAAAATTGCATACTCCGTTCCATTTCCTCTCAGGGACAGCAGCCTGACTACAGGCGTGAAATTCTCATAACGGGATTTTACATCCGCCGCTCTTTACCTCTCCGGCGCCAGCGCGCTTCTGATATTCGTCTCCAGCAGCCGGTTATACCCCAGCCACTCACCCTCCTTGCCCGCGCCCGCGGACAAAATCTCCGTGAAGGTCTCCATCTTCGCGTCCGTGTCGTCCGCGTAATACAGGGCTGTCGCTTCCATCAGCGCCGGCACCTTGGGGGAGCCAAACTCCAGCTTACCATGGTGCGAGAGGATGCAGTGCTTCAACTCATTGGCCAGCTTCTCCGGAAAGCCATCGATTTCCCGTATTTTCTCTGAAACCATCTCCACGCCCATCACGATATGTCCCAGCAGCTGTCCCTCGTCCGTGTAATCATTCTCCGGGAAGGCGGACAGTTCCTTCGTCTTGCCAATATCGTGGCACATAGCCGCCGTCAGCAGCAGATCTCTGTGCAGCGCCGGATACTGGCTGCAGTAAAAATCGCACAGCTTCGTCACGCCCAGCGTATGCTCCAAAAGCCCGCCCACAAAACCGTGGTGGACCGTCTTGGCCGCCGAGGAGGCGCAGAATTTTTTCACAAAAGCGGCGTCATTGACAAAAATATCCAAAAGGAGCTGCTTTAAGTACAAATTATCAATGCTGTTAATCAGGCCCTTCAGCTCCTGATACATCGGCTCAATACCCTTTTGGGAGATCGGCAGATAGTCCGCCGGATTGTACTCGCCCTCCTTGCAGACGCGCACCCGCTTGATGTTGACCTGCAGCGCACCCTGGAAGCTGGTCACTTCGCCGTACACCTCGATATAATCGAGCGTGTCAAAATCCCCGATTCCGGCGCTGTTCGGGTCCCAGACCTTGGCGTCGATGGTGCCTGTCCTGTCCTGCAAAATCACATTTTCATAGGGTTTTCCGTTTTTGGTGGTGGCATCCTGTTTGTGCTTGCACAGATAAATATCTGACATTCTGTCGCCTTCATGATAGTCTTTGATATATTTCATTTCATTCTCCCATATTCTTTGATGAAAACATTAAAAGCGTACGAAACCATCTACTGTAATATAATAGAAACCTCAATTTCCCGATATTCGCCCTGGCTTAAACGGCAGATTATGACGGTCACAGTATCGCCTGACTCGCAGACCAGCAGCGCCGACGTTAAATCCGACATGCCAAAAATCTCCGTCTCCTCGAAGCCAACCACAATATCCCCGACCTGGACGCCCGCAGCCATGGCTGCCGAATCCATCTGCACGGAGGTAATATAGACTCCCAGCGGAACTCCCTCCGCCTCGTTTGCAGCAGTTGTCACATCCGTTCCCTGAATCCCCAGCCGCGGTATCTCATCGCCGCTGTACATCTTCTCAATCGTCTTCTTCAGTTCAGAAATACCCAGGGCGCTTAAGATATTTTTCGTGTCCGAAGAATTGTAATCATTGCAGAGCACTCCCACAATATATCCATGCAGATTGACTAAAAAGCCCTGCGGCGACTCGCTCGCGTAAATATCCGTCATGATAATCTTATAATTGATATCCCAGGCGTTCTCCTCGATTCCCATCGCGGTAACCGTCCCGGATACATAGGACCCAAGCACTCCCATCGGGCTGCCTACCGCCAGCACTCTGCTGCCCAGCGTCGACTTCAGATTGGAATTATAAAAAACCGCTGATGCAATGCTTTCCAGTGTCGTCTGAGGCAAATCCTCCTTGGACACAGCTAAAATCACCAGACCTGTGTTGGAATCCTGCCCGCGGATCGTGCCGACCGCAGTCGAGCCATCCACAAATTCAACCTGGATATAGTCCGCCGCCAGTACACTGCCGCTGTAGGTCAGGATAAAAATCTCCTCTTCGCTCTGCGTCACAATCGCGCCGCTGCTCTCCGATGCGCTGACCAGACTGCTTTTAAGCCAGCTTTCGCTGCTTTGTACGCCCCGCACCGTCACCAGCCATTTGGAACAGGATGCCGCCAACTCGGAGAAAAACTGTGCCTCATCTGTTACCAGATCCTTGACGGTAAGATCCTCCTGGGCTCCCTCTTCCTCCGCCTGGGCCGCCTGCGCAGCCTCTAAGGCCGCTTCCTCGGTCAACATTTCCTCCGTCAGCATATCCTCAGGCGAAATTTCCTCCGTCACGACTTCCTCTTCCGCGAAATCCATCTCTGCGATTTCCGTCTCTGTCTCCTCTTCTTCCTGCTGAAAAATCATATTTTCCAGCACAGGAGAAAGCAGGACGATGGTCGCGCAGGCAATCGCGCCAAAGAGGATCGCGAGCATCGAAACCTCCACCATCCGGCGGAACACCTTCCGTTTATTGACTGGACGCTTTTTGATCGTCTCCTCCAGAAAGTCGCTCTGGGTCTGTTTGTTCTGATCGTCCATACCCTTATCCTTACTGTCCGTCCTCACTCGTCTCATACACAGTCTCACTGTCAAGCCCGTAATCGATGATATAGGTATTGTACAGAGTGGCGGTTCTTGAAAAATCATCGTTATAGGTGAAGCTGTCAATGCAAAGATCGGCGTCACTCATCAGACTGCCGAATTCCTTAAGTGTTTCATCCCCGTTTATTTCTTCCGCCATAACGACGGCAACCGCGGACTCAACAAGTCCTTTTGCGTCGTAAGTATACAGGAGTATCACATACTCATCATCGACTGTATAGCACGCAAACGTTTCTCCGTCATCATACTCCGTAAGGCTTTCAAAAAAAGCATCCGCCTCGATGACCTCATATACCGTATCAAGATCCTCAGCCAGAATTGCCTCATACAGCTCCTGTACCCACTCCGGAGCCTCATCGATCACAGCCTCCCCGTCTTCCATATCCAGAATAGCCGTCTCAGAGGAGGTGCTGCTTCCGCAGCCGGTCAGTGTCAGCATGAATACAGCCACACCCGCCAGTAATATGGTTTTCAGATGATTAACCTTCATGTTTCAGTACCTCTCATGATAATGGTTGCCCCCTCAGACCGAAAGCCAGACCGATCCGGATTATAAAATCTCCCCGATCATTTCCTTATGCATTGTAACACATGTATCCCGAAAATCGTAGCGTTATTTTGCATTTCTTCAGAAAACAGGGCATGAAAAAAGTTCAGGAAAACTTCCATCGGGAATTCCTGAACCTTGAAGGAGTGGAGATAATGGGACTCGAACCCACGGCCTCTTGCATGCCATGCAAGCGCTCTCCCAACTGAGCTATACCCCCGTGTCATTGGTAACACTCAGTTATTATAACATATTTTATAAAAAAAGAAAGAAAAAAATGTGTTAAGTTTTTAACGATTTTGTCATAAAAAGGAACAGGAGATCACTCCTGTCCCAGATAATCCATGGGGTACACCGGCGTCCCGTCCTTTGTCATTTCAAAGTAAAGGTTCGCGCCTTCCAGCGAATAGTATTTGGTTGGTTCGGCGACATATCCCAACAGATCGCCGGCCGCAACATAGGTGTCCACCTCTTTTTCCATCGTATTATAATCCAGCTGACCGTAATACGCGGCAAAGCCTCCGCCCAGGTCCATCTCATAGGTCCATCCGGTCTCCTCATTCCAGTATTTGGAAGTCACCTTGCCGGCGGATACCGCATAGACAGGCGTGCCGACTTCGGCTGAAATCACCATGGCCGGACTGTATTTGTACTGGTCAAGAGTTGTAAAATAAACTGCCTTATCCATGCTGTAGGGAATCAGAATCTCGTAATTTTCCGCGATAGGCCAGATCATGTTTTCCCCGGTAAAAGAATACATCATCTCCTCCACAGCCTCCGAAAGCAGCTCATCCGTCACTGCCTCCTCGTTCAGCAGTTCTTCCTCCGTGATGCTCTCAGAGGTAAGCGTCTCACCGGTTTTCACGGTACTGCCGATCTGCGCGGTGGAGGCGCTGCCCGAAGAGGTCGATGATGAGTTCGTACTGCTGCCGGTACGGCCCGGATTTTCCACGGTGGAGGACTGCACATCCTCCGCTTCCTCCAGCTCCTCTTCCAGCACGGAATTAAATTCGTTCTCAGTCGTCTCCTCGATGCCTGTCAGATCCTGCAGGATGATATCCTCCTGCTGTGACGTGCTGACATAAAGACCTGCAACGGTAAGCGCCGCTATGATCAGAACCGCAGAACCTACAATCACGGTCCTCTCCTTTTTTCTGTTTACAAACTGTGCGCTGCTGTCTGTATTTTTACTTTCCATATCTGTCCCTCCTGTATCGACTGATACATCGTTTTCTGAGGATAGTATGGACAGCGATGATTTATTTTATACCAAAAAAACTGAATTGTATTCCGTCCAAAACGCAAACCGGCCGGCATACAGCAAAACGCTGCACACCAGCCAGCCTTAATCGCTTATTTTTTACTTAAATGAAATCCCTGAAACGTGCCGGGAAGCCCCTCTTACTGCGGCAGTTCAACCTTGTCCAGCTTCCAGATCTCATCCACATACTCGCGGATGGTTCTGTCGGAGGAGAACTTGCCCACACAGGCGGTGTTCATCATTGCCATTCTCGCCCATCTGTGCTCGTCTCTGTAAGCCTTCTCCACCTCGCGCTGTGCCTCTGCGTAAGCCTTGAAATCCTTTAAAATGAAGTATCTGTCGGCCTTGTCAGTGCTTAAGGTATTCAGCAGGCTGTTGTAAATCGGACGGAAGAGCTCGGTATCGTCGTTGTAGGTGCCGTTGATCAGCTGCATCAGCACTCTGCGGATGTCGCCGTCGTTGTTGAAAATCTCCATCGGATTATAGCCGCCGTAGTTCTCATACTGGATGACCTCGTCCGCGCTCAGGCCGAAGATGAAGGCGTTCTCCTCGCCTACTTCCTCCACGATCTCCACGTTGGCGCCGTCCATGGTGCCTAACGTCGGCGCGCCGTTCAACATGAACTTCATGTTGCCGGTACCGCTGGCTTCCTTGGAAGCGGTGGAAATCTGCTCGGACACATCAGCAGCCGCGACAATCAGCTCCGCGTTGGAGACACGGTAATCCTCAATGAAGACCACCTTGATCTTGCCGTGGATGGACTCGTCATTGTTGATCACATCCGCTACGGAATTGATCAGCTTGATGGTCAGCTTCGCGATCTGATAGCCGGCCGCCGCCTTCGCGCCGAAGATAAAGGTTCTCGGATAGAAATCCATCTCCGGATGATCCTTCAGCTCATTGTACAGATACATCACATGCAGGATGTTCAGAAGCTGTCTCTTATACTCATGCAGTCTCTTGACCTGTACGTCGAAAATGGAACGCGGGTCAACCTCAATGCCGTTATGCTCCAGAATATACTTCGCCAGGCGAACCTTATTCTGATACTTGATATTCATGAACTCCGCCTGCGCCTTCTCATCGTCCACATAAACCTTCAGGCCGGACATTCTGGACAGATCGGTGATCCACTCGTCGCCGATGTGGGCGGTGACCCAGCTGGCTAAAAGCGGATTGGCGTGCAGAAGGAACCTCCTCTGCGTGATGCCGTTGGTCTTATTGTTAAACTTCTCGGGCATCATCTCATAGAAGTCTTTTAATTCCTGATTTTTCAGAATCTCGGTGTGCAGCTTGGCCACGCCGTTGACAGAGTAGCTGGCCGCGATCGCTAAATGCGCCATCTTGACCTGTCCGTCGTAAATGATGGCCATCTTGCGGACCTTCTCCTGGTTGCCGGGATATCTGCGGTAAATCTCATCGACAAATCTGCGGTTGATCTCCTCCACGATCTGGTAAACGCGGGGAAGCAGTCTGGAAAAGAGCTCGATGGGCCATTTCTCCAGCGCTTCAGACATGATGGTATGGTTCGTGTAGGCGCAGACTCTGGTGGTGATGTTCCAGGCGTCGTCCCACTCCAGGCAATAGTCGTCCACCAGGACGCGCATCAGCTCCGCCACCGCGACAGTCGGATGGGTATCGTTCATCTGGAAGGTCACCTTGTCCGGCAGACCGTGAATGTCATCGTGGGCGCGCATATATTTATTGATCGCCGCGCGCACAGAAGCGGAAATGAAGAAATACTGCTGCTTTAAGCGCAGCTCCTTGCCTGCGTAGTGGTTGTCGTTCGGATACAGGACCTCGCAGATATTGTGCGCCAGATTCTCCTGCTCCACGGCCTGACGGTACTCGCCCTTGTCAAATTTATCCAACTGGAAGCGGTTAATCGCCTCCGCGTCCCAGATGCGGAGCGTATTTACGATGCCGTTTCCATAGCCGACGATCGGCAGGTCGTAGGGAATGGCCATCACAGACTGATAGCCTTCCTGTCTGAAATGCAGCTTGCCGTTCTCGTCCGCAACGGTTACCACATGGCCGCCGAAGCGGATTTCCTGCGCGTACTCCTTGCGCTTCAGCTCGAAGGGGTTGCCCTCGGTCAGCCACATATCCGGCACTTCCACCTGGAAGCCGTTCTCAATCTTCTGCTTGAACATGCCGTAGTGATAACGGATGCCGCAGCCGTAGGCCGCGTAATTCAAGCTTGCTAAAGAATCAAGGAAGCAGGCTGCCAGGCGGCCCAGGCCGCCGTTGCCAAGCGCCGCGTCCGGCTCCTGGTCCTCGATCACATTCAGATCCAGGCCCATCTCCTCTAAGGCTTCCGCCACGCCCTCGTAGCTCTTTAAGTTGATCAGGTTATTGCCCAGGGCACGTCCCATCAGGAATTCCATGGACATATAATAGACCATCTTGGGATCCTGCTCTTCCCATGCCTTCTGGGTCGCCATCCAGTTGTCCACGATGTCATCCTTGATTGCGTAAGCGACACCCTGAAAAATCTGCTGCTGTGTGGCTTCTTCAATATTTCTGCGATATAAAGTCTTGACGTTAAAGGCAACCTCTTTTTTAAATTGCTCTTTATCGAAATTTTTCTTGCCGAGTTTCTTAGCCATTCAAAAACCTCCTGTGTAGTAAATAAGCATACAAAGGTAGTATAGCACAGCTTTCCTTTAATTGAAAGCAAAAATCTCGCAAAATGCAGTAATTTCAGGCAAAAATCAATGTTTCAGGGGCGGCTTCACAGCAGAAACCGCCCCTTTTTTCGTTCCTGTTCTCACTTTTGCGGAGAACTCCGCCCAAGTCAGAACTCATTTAATCATTCTCGAAGAAATCATTCTCCTCCATTTACCGCACATGTCAGCATTTCTCCAGCGAAATCACTACCTTCTGCCCGTTGATATTCCACTCCTTTGAAGTTGCAAAGTCCGTATCCGCGGTGATTTCCTCCGCCAGCACCTTGCCCGCGACGGCGGCCTTATTTTTCTCAAGGACGGCGGACAGCGCGGCACAGCCGTTTAAGGAAACGCGGATGTGGTCCATCACCTCGAAGCCGGCGTCCTTGCGCATGGTCTGGATTTTGCTGATGATTTCGTTGACGTTGCCTTCCTCGATCAGCTCCTCGGTCAGGCTGGTGTTTAAGGCCACGGTGACGGTATTGTCCGCCTCGATCGCGTAGCCCTCCTGCTGCTTCGTGTCAATCAGCAGGTCGTCCTCGGTCAGCACGACTTCCACATCATTGACGGTAAATTTCAGCGCGCCCTCGCTCTTTAACTGCGCGTAGGCGGCGTTGCCGTCCAGGGAGGCGAGCGTCTTCTGGATACCGCCGAGCTGTTTGCCGTACTTCGGACCCACGGTGCGCAGCTGCGGCTTGAAGGTATAGGTGGTGAAGGCGGACACATCGTCCACGAACTTCACTTCCTTGATATTCAGTTCGTCCGCAATGATATCGGTGTAAAGCTGGTCTAAGACGGACGGCGCCTTGACCACCATCTCGCCGATCGGCTGGCGGTTCTTTAAACCGGAGGCATTTCTGGCGGCGCGGCCCATGACGACGATCTTTAACAGCTCCTCCATGTCGGATTCAAGCTTCTCATCGATCAGGCTTAAATCCGCGACAGGATAATCGCAGAGGTGAATGCTCTCCGGCGCAGCCTCGTCGATGGAGCAGACCAGATTGCGGTAAATTTCCTCCGTCATGAACGGAATCATGGGTGCGGCGCACTTGCAGAAGGAAACCAACGCCGTATACAGGGTCATGTAGGCGTTGATCTTATCCTGCTCCATGCCCTTAGCCCAGAAGCGCTCTCTGCTGCGGCGCACATACCAGTTGCTCATGTCGTCCACAAAAGATTCCAGGGCTCTGGCCGCCTCGGGGATGCGGTAATTCTCCAGGTCATGATCGACCTCTTTGATCATGGAATTTAATCTGGATAAAAGCCAGCGGTCCATGACGGTCAGCTTCTCATATTCCAGGGTATATTTCGTCGCGTCAAAGTCGTCGATATTCGCGTACAGGACAAAGAACGCGTAGGTGTTCCACAGGGTGCCCATAAACTTGCTGCGGCCCTCAGTCACGGCCTTATCGTGAAAGCGGTTGGGCAGCCAGGGCGCAGAATTCGAGTAGAAATACCAGCGGATGGCGTCCGCGCCGTGTGTTTCAAGTGCGTCGAACGGATCTACCGCGTTGCCCTTGCTCTTGCTCATCTTCTGGCCGTTCTCATCCTGCACATGGCCCAGGACGATGACGTTTTCATAAGGGCTGCAGTTAAATAATAAGGTGCTCTCCGCCATCAACGCATGGAACCAGCCTCTCGTCTGGTCAACAGCTTCTGAAATGAACTGCGCCGGGAACTGCTCCTTGAACAGATCCTGATTCTCAAACGGATAGTGGTGCTGTGCGAAGGGCATGGCGCCGGAGTCAAACCAGCAGTCAATGACCTCCGGGACGCGGTGCATGGTGCCGCCACACTTCGGGCAGGTATAGGTCACCTCGTCGATATATGGTCTGTGCAGCTCTACCTTCCCGGCATTCGGATCACCGGCTTTCTCAGCCAGCTCGGCACGGCTGCCGATGCACTCCTGATAGCCGCAGGAGCATTCCCAGATATTCAAAGGAGTTCCCCAGTAGCGGTTGCGGGAGATGGCCCAGTCCTGGATATTCTCCAGCCAGTTGCCGAAGCGGCCCTTGCCGATGGATTCGGGTATCCAGTTGACGGTATTGTTATTGCGCACCAGATCGTCGCGCACCGCGGTTTCCTTGATATACCAGGACTCGCGCGCGTAATAAATCAACGGGGTGTCGCAGCGCCAGCAGTGCGGATAGTCATGCTCAAACTTCGGCGCATCGAAAAGCTGTCCTCTCGCATCCAGATCTTTTAAGACCTCCGGATCCGCTTTTTTCACAAAAAGACCTGCATAGGGGGTTTCCTCGCTCATGTTGCCCTTGCTGTCCACGAACTGCACGAACGGCAGGTCGTAATCCTTACCCACGCGGCTGTCGTCCTCACCGAAGGCCGGGGCGATGTGGACGATACCGGTACCATCGGACATGGTGACATAGCTGTCACATGTGACGAAGAAGGCTTTCTTATTCTGCTTTGCGGCGGCATCCGCGGCGCAGGTATAAAGCGGCTCGTATTCCTTATACTCCAAGTCTTTGCCGACATAAGTTTCCAGCACCTCGTAAGCCGGCGTCTCCTCGCCGCCAAGCTTCCCCAGTACGGTATCCAGCAGAGCCTGCGCCATATAGTAGGTGTAGCCGTCCGCGGCCTTCACCTTGCAGTAGGTCTCGTCAGGATTGACGCAGAGCGCCAGGTTAGAAGGCAGAGTCCAGGGCGTGGTGGTCCATGCCAGGAAATACGCGTCCTCGCCCTTTACCTTGAAGCGCACCACAGCGGAGCGCTCCTTGACAGTTTTATAGCCCTGGGCCACCTCCTGCGCGGACAGTGGGGTGCCGCAGCGCGGGCAGTAGGGTACAATCTTAAAGCCCTTGTATAGCAGGCCCTTATTCCAGATTTCCTTTAAGGCCCACCACTCGGACTCGATATAATCATCATGATAGGTCACGTAGGGGTTGTCCATATCGGCCCAGAAGCCGACGGTTTTGGAGAAATCCTCCCACATGCCCTTATATTTCCAGACACTCTCCTTGCACTTGTCGATAAAAGGCTCCAGACCGTATTCCTCGATCTGGTCCTTGCCGTCTAAGCCGAGCTGCTTCTCCACCTCGATTTCCACCGGCAGGCCGTGGGTGTCCCAGCCGGCCTTGCGGGGCACCATATAGCCCTTCATGGTGCGGTAGCGCGGAATCATATCCTTGATCACGCGGGTCAGGACATGGCCGATGTGGGGCTTGCCGTTGGCGGTCGGCGGGCCGTCGTAGAAGGTGTAGGTCGGGCAGCCCTTCCTGTTTTCCATGGATTTGCGAAAAATGTCATTGTCAGACCAGAATTTTTCGGTTTTCTTTTCTCTCTCCACAAAATTCAGGTCCGGAGATACTTTGTTGTACATCTTGTTCCTCCTTATTAAAAAAGGCTCCTTCCCGCAAAAGGAAGAAGCCATAAACCTCTCAATACCACCCATTACGCATACTCCCCGTTTCCGGTTTCATATGTTTCCCGATAACGGCGGGATGCCGGCCACAGGCTACTCGTTTCCTTTCGCCCGGCTGCTCAGAAGTGATCTTCCTCTCATCGGTCCGCGCCGGGCTTTCACCCTCCCCGGCTCGCTTTGCCTTTCCTGATGAGGCTACTGTCTTCCTCACTGCATTTGCCTGTTCAAAATTGCTGTTCGCAGCTTCACAGACATATAGTCATGCCTGCCTGTAATCACTTGTCATATGTCAGCTGCATTCGCCCTGTTATCTTAATCTCATTTTTTTAATTTGTAAAGAGGAAAACGAGAATTTCCCTTTAATTTCCACTTTAAAAGGTCACTTCCCGTATCTTTTCTGATAAATCAGAACGCCCCGCTCCGACAACCTCTGCCGCAGCGGTTACCAGGTCGTTCAGCTCCGCTTCTGTCCCTGCAGAAGCCGCCTGTTTATTCCCTCTTTTCTGAATCCAGCACATCAAACGCCTGTCCCTTCGCCCAGGGACTGCCGACGTCGCAGCGGCCCAGGTGGTACAGACGCTCCACCCGTCCTTCGGGTTTATCCTGCGCCGCTTCGATCTTTAAACGGCTTTCGCCCCGTTTGGTGAAATCATCCAGAATGTTCAGGATGTCATCAATCTCTTTTTCAGTCGGTTCCATACGCTTCTCCTCACAGCTGCCGGATCATGCCCAGCCCCAGCGGATACGGCCCGTTGTGCACGCCGATCGTCGCGCCGATCTGATACACATCGACAGGCGCCGTAACGCCCTTGCTGTTCAAATATGTTTCCACCATGATTTTCAGTGCCTGACCTTCCTGCGGATCATACCCAAAGCCGATGGAAAACGCGAACTGATTGAGGTCTAAGTTCTGCTCCCGCGTATAAGCGTCCATCAGGTCAATGAGCTTTTTGGTCGCCTTGGTCCTGCTCCTGCTGACGCCCGCGGCCTCAATCTCGCCGTCCTTAAAGACAATCAGCGGCTGCAGCTTCAATACGCTGCCCGCGATGCCGACAACCTTGCCGATTCTG
Organism: Lachnospiraceae bacterium; assembly: GCA_021205565.1. Lineage (GTDB taxonomy): Bacteria > Bacillota > Clostridia > Lachnospirales > Lachnospiraceae > RGIG6307. The sequence continues at coordinate 17,955 of JAJPXG010000120.1, forward strand.
CCGCCGTGAATCAGATACTCCAGATCAGCCACCGTGTAAAATATCCGTGAGCTGGATTTTAATTCATTCAGCCTTTTCGCGGCCTCGCGGACATCCAGACCCATATCCCGCGCCCGGATCGCCTGCTTTAAAAACAGCCCCTCCGTCACGGTAGCCAGCTCACTGTCCATCACGACCACCACAGCTCCCTCATGCTCGTCTCTCACAATTTCCGCCGCGGCGACCGCGGACTGAAACGCGCTGCTCATATGGGAGGTAAAGGTAATGCACAATACCGCCTTTCCGTCATTGACGAAAGGCTCCAGCACATCCACATAATCCTGTACCGAAGGCAGAGAGGTCTTGGGATAAACGCCTGCATTCTCTACCATTTTATCATACATCTCGCGCACAGAAAAATCGACGCCCTCTTTTTCATACTTTTCCCCGTCAAAGGAAACATAAAAGGGGATCAGCTTCACGCCCTGACTCTCACACTCCAAAGCCGGAATATCACACGCGGTATCACATACAATTTCAAACTGCCTTGCCATATCATTTCTCTCCCGGATCACATTCTCGTTTTTCTAAACCGTTAATGTGGTTTTAAAAACTAGATTTAGTATAAGACAGACGCCTCATGATTTCAACCCCGTTTTTATGAAAAAAATGAAAAGAGGCACTTAATTGGGACGATATATCGACCAAAACAGGGAATCGGATGTGCTACAATGATTCCGTCACCCTTAATCTGCGGAATAAGAGGATATAACGCCATGTGTCTGCACACAAAATTACTGAATTTAAGAGAAATGCATTTCTGGACCATCACCTATGTGTCCCAATGCACCCACATTTCGACCTCCTCCATCAGCGCCTACGAGCAGGGACGCTACCTTCCCACCCTGTCCAACCTGTGCATCCTGGCGGATTTTTACGGCGTCAGCACGGATTATCTTCTGGGGCGGGAAAGCACGCCCCACGGAAGCTTTACGCCTTCATCCGGATAAACGGCTTCACGCCCTCCACCGCTTTTGCCGGCAGAATCGTCTCATCATCATGGTCAATATCAATCAGCGTATAGCGGTCGTTGCCCATCTCAAGCTCTTTCATATAGGTCAGCTGGCGCAGGCCGTGGCGGCTCTCCATGCGCTCCACGAGATCTTTATGGTCCTCGTCCTTCAATGCATAGACCAGGTCTACCGAAGCCTGGTCCGCCGCCAGGATATCCAGCGACGCCACAATGCCGATATTCGGCGTCACAACAGGCATGGCGCCGGTTCCCTCACAGTCGCAGGAGACCGACATGTTGCGCAGAACATTGACATAGGCAATATGCTCTCCGAAATGATCGACCACCGATTTGGCAGACTCGGTCATCCTCTCCATGAACTCTTCCTTCCTGATATCCCACATATCGTCGGAGCCGGGCGTGGTGTGAATCATGGCCTTGCCGATGCGGCCGTCCGCGCAGCCGATGCCGATGTTTTTGCCGCTGCCGCCGAAGCCGCCCTGCGTATGCCCCTTGAAATGAGTCAGGACGAAAAGGGAGTCATAATTTAAAAGATTTTTGCCGACGGACATTTCCGTAAACCACTTGCCGCCCTTCACCGGCAGCATGGCCGTGCCGTCCTCGTCCAGGATGTCCACCGGGCAGAAGGTCCAGCCGTTCACTTCAAGCGTCTTTCTGTGCTTTTCGGTCGTATAGCGGTCGCCTTCATAATAGGTGTTGGTCTCTACAATCGTCGCATCCGGCAGCTTTGTCTCAATCAGATTCTGCACCCAGGGACGGGGAATAATGTTCGGACCGTACTGCTCGCCCGTGTGGAGCTTGATTGCGACTTTGCCCGTCAGACAGGCGCTGATTCGCTCATAAATTTTCTGCAGTCCCTGTGCGGAAAGATCTCTCGTGAAATAGACAATCGACTGCTCCCCGATGCGCTCCTCATAAGGGATATAGTGTTCGCCGCCCGTGCCGGGCATGATTTTTTCAGACATATGCATTTCCTCCGTTTAAAATGTCTTCCCCGGGTAGTCCGTCCCGGTCTCACCCTGAAGCTTTAACAGGTAAGGCTCCTTATCCTGCTTCATTTTCAGAAAAGTATCAAAGGCCATCAGGAGCATGGTGTCCCCGTTCTCCCGCATGGCGTATTTACCCCGGTCCATTTGGGCCTTGAAATGATCCATCTGCCAGATCATGATGTCCACCACAGTGTAACCATCCACATTCGCTTTGCACAGAAAATTCTGATGCTCCAGATAATAAGAAAATTCCGCCAGCACCTCCTCATCGGCGCTGAGGCGTTCCCAGAAATCTGCAAAAAAAGCCTCGTCCTGTCCCGCACAGCGGCATAGCTCGTGAGCCCAGAGTTTTTCGCGTTCGTACATTTTCTCTCCTTCAATGTGTGTGCGTGCAAGACGGGCTTCAGAGTGTCTCCAAAGCCCGTCCATGTATCCGTCATTCACCGAACAGAATATCGTTTCACCCGATCTCAGACTCCCTGATCAGCTTGCGCAGCGGTAAAATCATGCCGCTCGCTACAGACAGCTCGTCCACGCCGCACTCCAGGAAATACGCGTTCATCTCCGGATCCGCGCCCAGCTCGCCGCAGATACCGGCCCAGATGCCGGCTGCGTGCGCGTTGTCGCAGACGATCTTAATCGCACGTTTGATGGCCTCATGATGCGGTTTGTAGAAGCGATCCAGCTTATTGTTCTGACGGTCCACCGCGAGGGTGTACTGGGTCAGGTCGTTGGTACCCATGCTGAAGAAGTCCACTTCCTTCGCCAGCAGGTCGCTGATGAGGACGGAAGCCGGGGTCTCAATCATGATGCCCTGCTTAATATCCTTATTATATGCGATGCCTTCCGCGTCCAGCTCCGCCATGACGCCTGCCACGATCTCCTTGATATCCCGCACTTCCTCCACGGAAGTAATCATCGGGTACATGATCGCGATGTTGCCGTAGGCGCTCGCGCGTAAGAGTGCGCGCAGCTGCGTCTTAAAGATCTCCGGCTGCTGTAAGCAGATACGGATCGCGCGGTAGCCCAGCGCCGGGTTCGCCTCGTCGCCCAGGTTGAAATATTCTACCTGCTTATCCGCGCCCAGGTCCAGCGTGCGGATAACGACCTGCTTGCCCTCCATGCCTTCGGCAACAGCTTTGTAAGCCCTAAACTGCTCCTCCTCGGTGGGGAAGTCGCTGGAATTCAGATACAAAAACTCGCTTCGGAATAAGCCAATGCCCTCGGCGTCGTTTTTCTTCGCCACTTCCATGTCAGCCACGCTGCCGATGTTCGCAAACAGCTTCACATGACGGCCGGCCTTGGTGACGGTCTCCTTGCCCTTTAATTCTAAAAGCAGAGCCTTCTCGGCCTGCTCTTTGGCCTGTCTCTCCTGATACTCCTTCAGGGTGGCCTCATCGGGATCGATGATCAGTGTCTGTGCCGCGCCGTCCACGATGCCGAGCCTGCCGTTCCAGCTTTCGTTAATCGGCGCCTTGATCAGTGCCGGAATGCCCATGTTGCGGGCCAAAATTGCAGTATGGCTGCTGGTGGAACCCTCCTTTGTGACAAAGGCCAGCAACTTGGACGTATCCATCTGCACGGTCTCGCTGGGCGCTAAATCCACGGCCACCAGGATGCACGGCTCCTTTAAGTCGCTCATATCCTGCACACCGGAGAGGACATTGACCACGCGGGTGGAAATATCCCTGATATCCGCGCTTCTGGCCTGAAAATACTCATCCTCCATGCTTGCGAACATCTCGGCGAACTCCTCGCCGGTGGCCGCCACCGCGTACTCCGCGTTGACCTTGTCATCGTTGATTTTGGAAAGGATCGAATCCTTATAATCATCGTCGTCCAAAAGCATGGAGTGTACCTCGAATAACTGCGCGGTCTCCTCTCCCTGCTCTGAAAGCGCCTTTTCGTAAATCGCCTGCAGCTGCTCCTGCGCGGTTTCCTTGGCCGCCTCAAAGCGCTGCACCTCGGCCTCAGTGTCAGTAATGCTTCTCTTCTCCGCGTTGCCCTCCGCCTTCACATAATAAAGGATTTTGCCGATGGCAATGCCGTTTAAAATTTTCTGACCGGTTACTTTCTCCATTTCAATACCTTCTTTATCAGAGACTCTTACAGATTTGCCTTGAAAAACTCTTCCAGAGCCACGGCAGCGGCGTCTTCATCCGCGCCCTCAACGGTAACCTCGATGGTATCGTTGCACTTGATGCCCAGTGCCAGAAGCTGCATCAGCTTTTTCACATCCGCGCTCTTTCCGTTGTCCTTGCGTGCGACGGTGACGGTGGAGCTGTATTTTTTGGCCTCCTTATTTAACAGGCCTGCGGGTCTTGCGTGGATACCGATCTCATCCTTGATGGTGTAGTCAAATACTTTCATTTTGTTATTCCTCCATTTCGTTTTTACATTTGGAACTTATTATAAAAATGCGCTCCCATAAGTACGTCAATTTTACTACACCTGCAAAAAAGTTGCAATGCCTTTCCGGGATTTATAACAAAACTTTTTTCAAATCTGCGCCGTTTTTGTCGATTTATACAATATTTTTCCGCTGGAATCAGAAAACAGGGCCGCTGAAAGCAGCCCTGTTCATATTCAGATACGGTTCGCGCGTTCTTTAAACCAGTCATGCTCCTTCGTATAAGCGACCGTCTCAATATGTCTGACAGGCTCGCCGGGCACAATCGGCGCGGTGCGGTCGATTTCCGGTTCCTTTGCTTCCCGTCCCAGGCTCTTTTCATAGGCCGCAAAAACCTTGAAGAGACTGGCCCTGAACTCCCTGTAGATCGGTTCATGATAGACAAATTCCCGGCTGCAGTTGATCAGCTCACCGGCGTCATGCCGCGTCGCAAGAAGCGGCGACGGCTTCCCGTCCGCGTTCAGGTGGTCCTTATTATAGCTGAGCATATAAGGTACACCCACGCTCAGGACGCTGTGCTCATTACCCTCCTCATCTACATAATCCACAGTGACCCTCTGCCTGTATGCCGGCATGTTCGGGTTGAGCGAAGTGGCGATATACGCACCCGGGAAATAGTTCTCCCAGATCTCAATGTCGTATTTACGCATCGGCGGACAGCTTAAGGTCAGCTCGTTTTTGCGCGGATATTTCCAGAAATCGATGGCGTGCTTGCTGTCTAAACGGATATCTGTCATGTAGACACGGACGTCGTTTGCCAGGGCAAAATCGTTCATCGTCGCCGCGGATCCCTGAGAATAGGCGCACCAGGGACCGGCCAGCTGCAGAACGAAGCTGCCCCTCTGCTTCAGAATCCAGTAAAAGACCTGGAAATTGACCTTGCAGAGATTGATTTTCTCATCCGGTTTAAAGGCGTCCTCCGTCTTGAAGGAGTGGCCGCGCTCATTTTTTGCAAATGCCTCCCGGAAATAATCCTCCATGGTATAGGGCGTGATTTCACAGCCTTCCTCACCAACATGAGAAAAGATTTTCTCCTCCAGCTCCTGGTCGGTATTGTCATCCGCTTTGCCAAGCTCCGCGGCCCAGACAATCGGGTATGTGTCCGCCTGCGTTCCGCAGCCGGAGTGATCCACGGTATTGTCCTTATTATAAATGAAGAGGAAGGGCTCTGTCAGGTTCGGCACGCTCACCGCGTCCTGATACAGATTCAGGTATGTGATATCGTCCTTCGTGTCAGCCTTTTTCGCTGCCCAGTCGTTTAAGTTTTTCAGGTGCCTTGTGACAATTTCCCCGTAAATGTAATTGTAAATTGCAAAGGGGTTGGATTCTTTTTTATCCGGGCCGTCATAGGTCTCCTGCTCGGTTAAGTCGCGCTTGATGCTGGCATATTCCGTCCCATCGGAGGAGAAATCGTACAGATAGACCGTATCCACCCCGTGCTTTAAAGCCAGGGCATTGATACGCCCGATCACACTCTGCGTATTCTCGCTCCAGACGCCGCCGAATAAAACCATATGCGTCCCCTCGCTCATCAGAACATAGCAGAGGGTATCGATATCCACCGGCTGGAATACCACCTCTTTGGCGCTCGCGACACCATGAATAGGGTCGTTCCCCCTGCGCATCAGCGGATAATTCCAGTAGACGAACTCCTTTGTCATATCGATGTCGATATCGGAGGAGAAGGTTGTAGCACCCGCCGGATTTTTCGTCAGATTGACTGCCTTTGGATCCTCCGGCTCCTGATACCAGTCATACTCTTTATAATAAGCGACCGTCTCCTCATGTCTTATAGTCTTTCCTGTCACAATCGGCGCGGTGCGGTCAATCGTGATGTCCTCCGTCTTAAGCCCCAGATCCTCCATATAGGCGTAAAAGACTTTATACACGCTGGCCTTAAACTCCTGATAGGTGGGCGCATAATAAGCGAATTTCTCACTGGTGTTGATCAGCTCCATGGTCTCGTTGTGGAAGCTCGCGAGAATGGGATTTTTGTGGCCGCGGCCGCCCTCATGGTCCTTATTATAGGCATAGCAGTACGGAATCCCAACGCTTAACGCGGTCTCGGTCTCCCCGTTTTCATTGACGTATTCGAGAATCGGCTTCCGTCCGAAGCGCGGGTTCATAGAGCACATGACTGTGGCACCCGGCAGGTATTTGCGCCAGATCTCCATATAATATTTCCGCATCGGCGGGCAGGACATGGTCAGTTCATTTTTGCGCGGATATTTCCAGAAATCGATGGCATGCTTGCTGTCAAGACGGCTGTCAGTGACATAGACGCAGGTATGATTTGCCACCGCATAGTCATTGACCGTGGCGACGGCAGCCTGCGAATTGGCGCACCAGGGGCCGGCCGGCAGAATGATAAAAGTGCCTTTCTGCTGAAGCAGCCAGCGGTAAACCTGAAAATTGATCGTGCGCAGATTGATCTGCTCTCCTTCTTTAAAGGCGTCCTCTGTCTTAAAGGCGTGACCGCGGCCGTTAATCGCATAAGCCTCGCGCAGATAATCACCAGGCGTGTAGGGTGTGATGGTGCAGCCGCTCTCTCCGATGTGACAGAAGATTTTTTCTTCCAGTTCCTGCTCCGTATTCTCATCGGCCGCCCCTAATTCCGCTGCCCAGACAATCGGATACGCAGCCGCCTGTCCGCCGCAGCCGGAATGATCCACGGTATTGTCTTTATTATAAAGAAAAAGAAAGGGCTCGGTCAGGATGGGAACCGTGACCGGGTCGCGGTACAGATTCAGATAGGTAATGTCATCGCCGCTGCCAGTCTTTTTCTCCACCCAGTCATTGAGATTGGTGAGATGCCGGGTGACGACCTCCCCGTAAAGATAATTATACACCGCAAAGGGATTAACTTCCTTTTTGTCCGGGCCGGTATAATATTCATGGGCCGTGATATCCTGTTTGATGCTGCCCTCTTTGGTGCCGTCCGCGGAAAAGTCAAAGAAATAGACCGTGTCCACGCCGTGTTTGCGCGCCAGGAAATTGATGCGTCCAATCACGCTCTGCGTGTTCTCACTCCAGACGCCGCCGAACAGAACCATATAAGTGCCGGGCCGCATAAACAGGTAATTCAGCGTGTCAAAATTGACCGGCTCAAGCGCCACCTCGTCCGAACCGGTCACACCATAGACCGGATCATTTTCACGGCGGATGGCCGGGAAATTCTGATACACAAATTCCCGGTTCATGTTGATGCGGATATCGGAAGAATAGCTTCCTTCTCCGCACGGTGAATAGTTGCTCATGTTGTTTCCTCCTTGTAAATGAGACTGTGTTTTCGTTGCAATTCACGCCCTCCTCTGAGACACCCTTTTGGTGCGCCCACGGGCACAAATTGCCGCGTGTTCCAGACCCACCTTTCCCCTGTCTGTTATTCTACTACCTGTAGTGTGAAAAATACAAGTTCTTTCTGACGTTTGAAACACTGAAAATGTTCAAACGGCCAGAGGCCCGATCTTCAGCATACAAATCTGCTTATATGACTTACAGGCATCGGAAAATATCTGCAAAGACACAATAAAAAACGGAGGCAGACTCTCATTGGAATCTGACCCCGGTTTTATATTTCATAAAGAATGACTGAAAAGCCTGATGCTGCCTCTTTTTCATCCCCTGTATGGTAATATCGGCTGCATCATCCTGCCTCGTTTAAATCATGGTGAATCTGCAGCTCATACAGCTTCTTGTATATGCCGTTCTGTGCCAGCAGCTCCTGGTGCGTGCCGCGCTCGCGGATTTTGCCCTTGTGCATGACCATGATGCAGTCCGCGTGCTGAATGGTCGAAAGTCGGTGCGCTACCATGATGGTGGTGCGGCCCTGCATCAGCTTTTCTAACGCCTCCTGAATCAGGATCTCGGTTTCCGTATCGATGTTGGCCGTGGCCTCGTCCATTACCAGGATGCTGGGATTGTGCGCCAGAGTTCTGGCAAAGCTTAAAAGCTGTCTCTCGCCCGCCGAGAAGGTCGCGCCGCGCTCCATCACAGGCTCGCTGTAACCGCCGGGCAGCTTCTCAATAAAGTGAGAGGCATTGACATACTCCGCGGCTTCTTCGACCTGCTCGCGGGTGATATTTTCATCGTGCAGACGAATATTGTACTCGACGTCTCCCTCAAATACAAAGACGTCCTGCTGCATCTGGCCGATGGCGCTGCGCAGCTGCTTTTTGGAAAGGCGGCGGATGTCCACGCCGTCGATGGTGATCGTCCCCTTCTGGATATCATAATATCTGCCGATCAGATTTAAGATCGAAGTCTTGCCCACGCCGGTCGCGCCCACAAAGGCCACCTTCTCGCCCGGCTCGATGACAAAGGAAACATCCCGCAGCACATAATTCTCGCCGTCATAAGCGAACCACACATGGTCAAACTCAATGCGTCCCTTGATCTCCGGCAGGATAATGGAATCCGGATCTTCCTTCACCAGAGGCTCCTCCTCCATCACCGCGAAAATCTTCTCCGCGGAGGCTAAGGAAGACTGCAGCGTGGAGAACTGCTCCGCCAGCGTCTCGATCGGCTCAAAGAAGGACTGAATATACTGTGCAAAGATATAAAGAGTACCCGACGTGATTACCGCGCCCAATACCTCCGTGCTGCCGACATAAAGCACAATCATCAGGGAAAGGATTCTCATAATATAGGTGAGGGGCCGGAAAATGGCAAAGACCATCATTTCCTTATAATAAGCCTTATAGAGCTTGCGGTTTTTGTCGTCAAACTCCTCAAACTTGCGCTTTTCCCTGCCGAAAATCTGGATCACACGCATACCGGAAATGTGCTCCGACAAAAAGGTATTGATATCTGTAAGCCTCGTCCTGGTCAGACGGTAGGCCTCTCTGGCCAGCTTTCTGAAGATCACCGTCAATACGACCACAAACGGGAGCAGAACGAAGGACAGAAGCGCCAGCCTCACATCCAGCACCAGCATAACGATTGCGTAGCCTAAGATTTTCACAATATTGCGGAACAGATTGATTAAAATACCGGAGAACAGCTCGTTCATCGCCTCCACATCATTGGTAAGACGGGTGACAACCTTTCCCACAGGTGTTAAATCAAAATACCGCAGACTTAAGGACTGCACATGCTCGTACAGGTCCTGTCTCATTTTCAGGATAATTTTCTGGCCGGTTTTCTGCAAAATCCAGGTCTGCGACACATTGGCCGCTACCCCTAACGCCAGCACGATGCCGTAAATCACAGCGTTGTGCACCAGATTGCTGTAATCGCCGTTTTCCTCAAAGAGGTCGATCGTATCTCCGATCAGGATCGGGCGGTACAGATCAAAAGCGGTCAGCGCCAGCACCATCACCAGGCAGAAGCCCATACTGCCCAGATGCGGCTTCATGTATGCAAACAGCTTCAGCCATACATTTCCTTTGTATACATTTTCAACCTTATCATCTACCAGACTGCTCATATGCCCTCCTACATCTGAGACAGCTGCTCTTCCAGCTGCTGTTTCTCATAAATATGTGCATAAAAACCGTTTTGTGCAATCAGTTCCTCATGCGTGCCGTACTCCGTCAGCTCGCCTTCCGAAAGCACCGCTACATGGTCAGCCTTCTGCAGCGTGGAAATACGATGCGCAATGATAATCGTTGTCTTACCCTTCCTTAACGCAAGGAGATTTTCCAGTATCTGCTCCTCCGTATCCGTATCCACTGCCGACAGCGAGTCATCCATAATTAGAATCGCCGCGTCCATCAGAAGCGCTCTGGCAATGGAGCTTCTCTGCTTCTGACCGCCGGAAAGCGTCACGCCCCTCTCGCCCACCAGCGTCTCATAACGGTCCGGGAATTCCATAATATTATCATCAATGCAGGCGTCCATCGCCGCCTTGCGGATCCTCTGCCGAATCTCAGGATGATCCGAAATCCGCTCCTCTAGCCCGAATGCAATATTTTCCTCCAACGTATCGGAGAAGAGGAAATTATCCTGCGGCACATATGCCACATCCCGGTGCAGCACAGCCAGCGGATAATCCGTGATAGGTCTGCCGTCTACCAGGATTTCGCCCTTTTCACAGTCGTAGACACGCAAAAGAAGGTCGGCCAGACTGGATTTGCCGCTTCCGGTTCGTCCCAGGATGCCCAGCATTTCTCCGGCCTCCACTTTCAGGCTGACATCCTTTAAGACCGGGTCCGTGCCGGCCGGATAAGTAAAGGTCAGATCCTTTAACTCAATTTCGCCCTGAATCTGCAGGTCTTTCCCGGCAAGCTCCTCCGGAACCATGTCCACAATGTCCGGCTGCTCGGCAAAAATCATACCGATTCTCTTCAATGCAGCCGAAGCCTGGGTAAAGGTATTGATGCAGTCGCCACAGGCAATCATGGGCCACACCAGCATATTAATATAAGAATTGAAGGTCACGAACTGTCCGATGGAAATCGTACCGTTTAACACCATGCGGCCGCCGACCAGGAGCGTCAGCAGGATACTGATGCCGGTGATGGCGTCCAGTGCGGGGCCGAAAACGGCACGCAGCTTGACCACCGCCAGATTCTTTTCCATGTTCCTCTCGTTGGCCTCCTCGAAGGATTCAAAATCCTTCTCCTCCTGTACAAATGCCTTGATCACGCGGATGCCGGAAAGACTCTCCTGCACCTTATCAGAGAGGTAAGAGAAGGCATTCTGACGCTCTATCTGGCATTTTTTCATGGCCTTACCGAAAAAATAACAGCCAACCGCCACCGTGATCAGCGGAACTGCGGCTACCACTGTCAGATGCAGATCTACATACAGCACCATTCTGACCAGCACCATGATCGTCATGCCGACCGCGTCGAAAGCCGTGACTACGCTCATGCCGACCGCCTGACGCACTGCCTGTAAGTCATTGGTAAAATGTGCCATCAGATCGCCCGTCTTATGGGAGTTAAAATATTTGGCCGAAAGCGTTTCCAGGTGGCCGAACATATCATTTCTCAGCTCGTACTCCACGTTGCGGGACGCACCCTGGATACAATATCTCCAGCCAAAACGCCCCACCGCCATAATCAGGCCCGCGGCAAAGAGCTTTAAAACCAGCGTCCTGACGCCCTGCATGTTAAGCGTCTGCGCAGCCAGACCGTCTATAATTTCTCCGATATACTGCGGGACATACAGACTCGCCATGTCCACAAACAGCAGCAGAACAATGCCAAACAGGTAACTCCATTTGTGTCTCAGTAAATAAGGAATCAGCGAAAACTTTTTCTGTTCCATGGTATGGTATTCTCCTCCTCGCATTTCCAAATCCGTCATTTTCCTGTGAAAATCGCAGCGCGGTTTCTTCACAGTTCCTTCACATATAAACCTACAATTTTAAGATTTTAGCACAGAGTGCCGCTATCGTCTACATTTTTATGACAATTTTTTATCAAAAAGTGGCTCATTCCCCTTCCTTCTGACAATGGCACCGGCCAGCGTATCCCGTAGATCTTCTCCGCCGTGCCCTCGTGGTTTTGATGGTCGTACGCCGCAACTGTGATGTCAGGAGGCGATGTTTCATTTGATCCGGCGACCTCGATCACGGCCCTTGCACCGTTCTGTTCCAGATAAATCCGGTTTCCGACTATGACCGGGGGAATCTGTGTAACGAGGTTCTCCGCCACAGTCCATTTCAAAGCCTCTTCTTTGACAGTCATCTGATCTGCGGCACTTGACTCATTTCCGGGACCTGCTCCGGACGCTTTTGCGGTCCCGGCTTCCTGAAAATCAAATCGATCCGTAACATGCAATTCCCCGGTTTCCAGATCAAAGCGCAGTTTTCTCCAAATTGCCTTCCCGTCGAGCGGCGTACCATCCTTTGAAAGACTATAGGCGCTGCCGAGCTCCATGCGGATGACCGCAATATTTTCCTCCACGTCTGCCGGATTTTGTGTCAGCGTTGGCTCTTTCTTCGACACTTCCGCCCGCTCATACCCAAGCGTACCTGCCCCGGTTCCGCTCTCCATCTGCGCCGAAAATGCGGTACAGCGGTATGTCTCCCCTGCGCTCTGTCCCTGTCCGTTTACGATCGGGACGCTGTGACCGAAGGAATGATTGCAGATCAGACGGTAGCGGTTTTGTGAAAAATATTCCCTCGTATATTCCCCGGCGCCCAAATCCGTCAGAAACAGCGCGCCATTTGCTTCATAAATAAAATGGCCGATGTCGTTGTGATTGTGAGATTCCCCGTTATGGCCGCCCTTGCAGGCAAAGCCCGTTCCGTCCTTCGCGTAGCCAATACACCACTGCGCGGCAGGCAGGATGTGGAAGCGATAGGAAGGCGCAGGCAGCGGCGCTTTTTCGGACCCCCTTTTTCTTCTCAGATATTCCTTCGTTGCAAACCAGTCCAGCTTCAGACCCGCAAAGCGGTAGCAGGTATCCGAGTGCAGGTGCGCCGCCCGCTCCATGGGCGGGAAAAATTCTTCCTCCTGCCCGGACTTTACTTTCCTTTCTCCCTGCATGGGCTGACATTCCGTTTCTTCATACATCAGTGCCAGCAAAGCCTGCAGTCCAACCCGGAAGGTATCGTTTTTACTGCCGTCCGAAAAGCTTAAGCTCACACCATCCTTAAAAAAGCATTTCGCCGGGAAGGCCGCGATATCCGGCCGGTCAAAGAGATTTTTTCCGGTCAGTTCCTTCAGTTCCCAGGCAAAATTGGAGAAATACATCATTCCATATGTATCATACTGCAGCCCTTCCATACAGGCGCCGTCCTCCGTAAAGCCTGAAAAATAATACGGCCAGACCGCGCAGACCCTGTCAAGACAGTCAGGAAGCGGCTTGGGCAGCCGCCTCTTTGCATGAGCCAGATGAATGCAGGCGCTGCCGATGCTGCCCGCACATACCGCTGCCCAGTTATTTTTGCCTGTCTCCCATCCGGCATAGGGCGGCTTGGACTGAAAATAAGGAGTCAGCACCCTGCGGTTAACTTCCTCCTCCATCGCATTTTTTATATCTTCCGGTAAAAATAAGCGCAGCCTGTCCAAAAGCTCCGATAAGGTCTGCACTGTCTCCGACGCGAACAGATCCACAGTTTCACGCCAGGCCGGATTCCGGCGTCGGTTCACATGTGCCGGCAGAGCCCAGGTCTCCTCTGAGCAGATTTTTTCCAGCACACTGCTAAGCTTACGCAGGATGGTGGAATCCGCTTTTCCTGTCTCCTCCGCCTCTAAAACCGCCTCCATACCCAGAACCGCCAGGAACTTTCTCCTGCCAAAATAAGCGGCCTCGTAAATCAGACGGTTTCCGGTCTTTTCAAACAGATCAAAATCCTCCGGTTTTAAAACCGGCAGCTCCTCCCCAAGAAGCCCGAAGGCGCTTTCCCTGATTTCTTCCCTGTACTCTGCAAGAAAACCCTGCAGCGCCTGCACTAATTCGTCCATCGCTCATTCCTTTTGCAGTGTCCGCAAATGTAATATGGCAATCTGCCTTTCCTCGTCCCGCAAAACATTCCGCTCAGAATTTCCGGCATTGTCCCCGGAAATCTCCATTTCTTTTTGTACTGCTTAGATTCTGGCGCCTTCTCCCTGTGAAAACTCCGCCTTCAGCACCATCACGGAGTACGGCGGCATCCACACCCGCACATCCCCGTTCTCCACCAGAATCTGCTCCGGCTGTGTCGTAAATCCTTTATCATGCGTCAGCATCAGCCGCTCCATCACACAGTGACGGGAAATTCCAAGCTCCCATACCGCCGCGGTGCGCTCATGCGCCTCATTTGCGTGATTGACCAGCACCGCCACGGCGCCGTTTTGATCAAAGCGGCCGTAAGTCAGGTAATTTTTATCGTCATTCAGGCGTTTTAAAGAGCCGGTTTTTAATTCCTGATTTTCCTTATGAATACGGATCATTTCTTTATGGAAGCGAATCAGCTCCTGATCCTCATGCCCCCAGGGATAAGCCCTCCGGTTGTCCGGATCCGTGAAACCGCACAGGCCCGCCTCGTCCCCGTAATAAACCGTGGGCGCACCCGGCCAGGTCATCTGCACCGCCACCGCTTCCCGCATGACAGCCACATGGACACCCTCCCCTGCGGCTTTTGCTCCCTTAGAATCGATCCGCCCCACCTGATGGCTGGTGCGGGTCAGGAAACGGGAATGGTCATGGTTGGAAAGCTCGTTCATCGCCACCAGGCCGCTCGCCATATCGCCGTACAGCTTTGCCATGGACTTCCAGAACAAATCCGCGTCGCCGATCGTCTCCGGCCTGAAATCATCGCTGTGCTTCTCCATACCCGTCAGAAACCAGGTCAGCGGCTCCATGAAGCTGTCATAATTCATCACGCTGTCCCACTCATCGCCCTTCAGCCACTCTGAGGCATCCCCGTAATGCTCCGCCAAAATCAGCGCGTCAGGATTGGCCTCCTTCACCGCTTTGCGGAATTTTTTCCAGAAGGAATGATTATATTCGTCGCCATGGCCCAGATCTGCGGCCACATCCAGACGCCAGCCGTCCACATGGTAGGGCTCGGACACCCACTTGCGCCCGACCTGAATTATGTAATCCTCCAGCTCCTGACTTCCTTCGTAATTTAATTTGGGCAGAGTATTGTATCCCCACCAGCCCTCATAGGAGCCGTTATGCGGCCAGAGCTGATCTGTATGAAAACGGAAAAAATTGCGGTAAGGGCTGTCGGCGGACACATAAGCGCCCGGCGGATACCCATGCTCACTCCCGTATATGCACTCCCTGTCCATCCATTTATTGAAAGAACCGCAGTGATTAAAGACTCCGTCCAGGATGACCTTCATCCCTCTTTTATGTACTTCCTTCACAAAATCAGCAAAAAAGGCGTTGCTTGCCTCCAGATTCACCGGATTCGTAACCCGGTTGATATATTTCTCAGCGCCTGTATTCTCCGTTTCCCAGTCTTCCAGAAGCCTCCCCTTATCATCCTCAATCACGCTGTAATGCGGATCCACATGGTCATAGTCCTGGATATCGTATTTATGGTTGGAGGGCGAGACAAAGATCGGGCTTAAATACAGTACCTCCACGCCCAGGTTCTGAAGATAATCCAGCTTCTCCAAAATGCCCTTCAGGTCACCGCCGTGAAAATTTCCGACGTCTGATTTCTCCGGCAGCTCGTCCCAGTCCTCCACCTTCCGGCTCGGACGGTCGATATAATAATACTCCCCGGTCTCCACATCGTTGGAGGGATCCCCGTTATAAAAGCGGTCCACGAAAATCTGGTACATGACCGCGCCCTTCGCCCAATCGGGAACCGAAAAACCGGGCTTTACCTTAAAATAAGTCTTCGGGTCTGCTTCCCGCACCAGGCCGCGGGCGTCATAATATCCGCAGACTCTGCCCTCCCACACCTCAAAATAATAAGAAATCATCCCGCCGCCAAGGCGATATTTCAGCTCATAAAAATCAAATTCCCGACCGCGCTCCGCTAAGGTAAGCTCCTGTCGCTCCCCGTTGATAATCGCAAAAACCCGGTCCACATTGCAGGCCGCCGTGCGGAAACGAATGGTAATCTCCTGCCCCGCTTCCGGGCACGCCGGAATGACATATTCACTGCCCGTATCACTAAAAAGAGCGTCCCTGTTCAGCACAGGACGCATCTCCTGAATATACTGTTTGTTCTTCTCAAACCATTTCTGCATTCTGAATGCCATAAATCAGTTTCCTTACGAAGTAATGATGTTTGTATTACGGTCTTTATGACCACAGACAGGAAAATTTTATAATATTCAGATGGAATGCGCAAGGGGGAAAATGAAAGATTTTTCGTAACGTTTAAACTACGCCGGATTGGCTCACCAGGCGAGTGTAATATGAAATCTCCCCAACGTAAAAGACAGCGTTGCCACTGTCTTTTAGAGAAGGTATTTTCTTATGGGGTATAGCAAAAAACTATAAAATGTATTGGGGTTACAATGGAATAATACCATGTGATCCGATTTTCGTCCAGTCCGAATCTATACAAATATAATAAATTTTATTTCCGTTTTTTGTGCATTATTTCCATGATCATTTGTGGATTCTGCCTTCTCAGTGCGTCTCCGCGTCCTTTTCCGCTCCCCTTTTAAAGGGAAACTGTACCTTCCAGCGCAGGCTGTGCAGGCCACAGCGCCTCGAACTCCTCACGTGAAATGCGTTCCTTTTCCAAAAGCAGCTCCGCGCAGCTGTGAAGAATATCCTCATGCTGTAAGATAATCTCCTTCGCCTTTAAGTAGCAGTCCCGGACAATACCGCGGACCTCCTCGTCGATGGTGTTGGCTGTCTCCTCGCTGTAAGGCTTTGCCTGTGCGAAGTCCCTGCCGATGAAGACCTCCTGTCCATCATCGTAGCTGACCAGCCCCAGTCTTTCACTCATGCCGAAGCGGGTGACCATGCTGCGAGCCCGCTGTGTCGCGCGCTCGATGTCGCTGGAGGCTCCGGTTGTGATATCGCCGAAAATAATCTCCTCCGCGATGCGGCCTCCCAGGGACACCATAATATCCTGCTCCATCTTGCTCTTCGTCCAGAACATCTCGTCATTCTCCGGCAGTGGCATGGTGTAGCCGGCCGCCCCGACGCCCGTGGGAATGATGGACACTGTATAAACCGGGTCCATATCCGGCAGGACATGGAAGAGGATTGCGTGACCGGTCTCGTGGTAGGCGGTGATTTTTTTCTCCTTGTCGGAAATGACGCGGCTCTTTTTCTCCGCGCCGATACCGGTCTTGATAAAGGCTGACTGAATATCCGCGCTGGTGATATAGGAACGGCTGTTCATGGCCGCCATGATGGCTGCCTCATTTAACAGATTCTCCAGATCCGCGCCGGTAAAGCCGGCAGTGGTTCTCGCCACCTGCTTTAAATCCACGTCATCGCCCAGCGGCTTATTGCGGGCATGCACTTTCAGAATATCCTCCCGGCCGCCCACATCCGGCCTGCTGACCGCAATCTTTCTGTCAAAGCGGCCCGGACGCATAATCGCCGGATCCAGGATATCCACCCGGTTGGTGGCCGCCATCACAATGATGCCGGTGTTCGGCGTAAAGCCGTCCATCTCCACCAGCAGCTGGTTTAAGGTCTGCTCGCGCTCATCGTGGCCGCCGCCCATGCCGGTGCCGCGCTTTCTTGCCACCGCGTCGATCTCGTCGATAAAAACGATGCAGGGCGAGTTCTTTTTGGCGTTCTCAAACAGATCCCGGACGCGGGAAGCGCCCACGCCGACAAACATTTCCATAAAGTCCGAACCGGATACGGTGAAAAACGGCACGCCTGCTTCCCCTGCGATGGCCTTGGCCAGCATCGTCTTGCCGGTACCCGGAGGCCCCTCCAAAAGGACGCCCTTCGGGATGCGCGCGCCCAGTGCGGTAAATTTCGCCGGCTCCTTTAAAAAGGCGATGATTTCCTCTAAGTCCGCCTTCTCTTCCTTTAAACCGGCCACATCCTTTAAGGTGATGGGGCTGTCCGTCGTCATCTGTGCACGGCTTCTGCCGAAATTCATCATCTTATTGTTGGCGCTGCCGCCGCCGTTCTGCTGATTGGTGACCATCACAAAAAACAGCATCGCCAGAGCCGCCACAATCAGTAAAGGCAGAACCTGATTGACAAACCAGTTCTCCTCCGGGACAGCGTCCACGTAAACCGCAACATCGGAGATCTCCCTGATTTCATCCTCAATCGTCTCCACATTTGTCACATTGACAGTATAGGTGCTGCCGTCCGTCAGCATCACCTCAACGGTTCCGGTCGGAATATCCCTGCTCTGGGATATCGTCACATAAGCGACCGTCTGCGCGTTCAAATCCTCAACCAGCTCATCTTTTGTACGGCTTGCGGCAGTATTCACACTGCTGCTCGCAGTGATCAGAGCCATCAGGAGAAGTCCCATAAACAGCAGATACAGGACCATCCCATTCACGCTTCTGTTCTTATTCAATATTCAGTCCTCTCTTATAACGGTTTTCCTTTTCATACACGCGTTAATAACCGCCCGGCCATGGCACGTGCATTCCACGCAGTCTCACTCAAATTTCACAACGCCCACATAGGGAAGGTTACGGTAGCGCTGGGCATAATCCAGACCGTATCCCACCACAAACTCATCGGGAATCTCAAATCCGGTATAGTCCACATTCACCTGCTTCCTGCGCCGCTTGGGCTTGTCTAAAAGCGTACAAAGCTTCAGACTTGCCGGCCTGCGCTCTTCAAGCATCTCGATCATGTAGCTTAAAGTATTGCCGGAATCGACGATATCCTCCACCACCAGCACATCCCGGCTCATGATCGGCTCGTCCAAATCCTTCGTGATCTTCACCACACCGCTCGATTTCGTGGTGTCCCCGTAACTCGACACGCACATGAAATCCATGGTGAGCGGCACCGTAATATGCTTTGCCAGCTCGCACATGAAAAAGACGCCGCCCTTTAATGTGCAGATCAGATGCAGCTCTTTCCCCGCGTAATCCCTGCTGATCTGTTCCCCGATCTCATGAATCCTCCGGTTTACATCCTCCTCCGAAATCAGTACCTCCACTCTTTCCGCCATCCGCTTTTTCCTCCAAGTGTACTTCCAGTATCTTCTTCGTTGTCTCCGTCACTTTATACGCCATGCTGATGCGCAGCCCGATCACCCATAAAATATGAGAGCCGTCCGCTAAAAGCCACAGACCGTCACGCTTATCACGCGGCACTTTAGCATTCACCAGATAATCCTGCAGGCTCTTTCGGCCTCCATCCGCCGTGACCGTCAGGTAATCGCCCGGCTCCCTGTGCCGCAGCATAAGATTATCCCTGATTTTATCACAATCAAACCATTTCGTACAATCATTTTGCGGAATATTATTGATTTTTTCACTCGTTTCCGACACCGGAAAGGTACGGAGGATGAGCTTTGTCCCATCCGGGAGGGAAATAGCCCCGTTCAAATTCATGTTCTCTGTTTCGCCTTGCCCTGCATCATAAGTTTCAGCAGGATGCTCTTCCCGGAAAATCCGCAGCGCCTCATAGGTCTTACGCGCAGTCAGCCCGTAAGGAAGCGCGCGCTCCTTCTGTCCATCCTTATCTAAAAGCTTCCGCGCAGCTTCTATGTGTGAAAACGTAATATCCTTCCTGCTGCCGCACACCCGTGCCACGCTCTCATACAGCACCTCCCGCTGCAATGCCGTGGGAAGCTTTTTCAGTGCAGTAAGTGAAATGGACGCACCGCCTGCGTCAAACACCGCAGACTGGCTTAAAAACGCCTCCGCCTCTTCCTCCATATACGCCTGAATATCCTTAAGCTGCTCCGCGCAGCGGCTCATATTTTCCACTGCGGAGGCATTTACCGTTTCCGCCGCCGGAATGATATCGGCGCGGATCCGGTTGCGGGAATACCGGACATCCTGATTGGTGACATCCTCCACATGAGCCAGGCCATTGTCAGACAAATACTGCAGGATTTCCGCCCGCGTCACACCCAAAAACGGCCGGATCACAGGCCCCCGCATAGGCGCAATCCCTGAAAGTCCCTTCAATCCGCTTCCCCGGAACAACTGAAACAACATCGTCTCCGCGTTGTCGTTCGCGTGATGCGCCACCGCAATCTTGTCAAAGCCCGCCTCCCGGCGGCACTCCTCCAAAAGCGCATACCTCATGTCCCGGGCCGCCTCCTCTAAGCTCATCCCTTTTTTATTTTCAAGCTCCCCCGGCGCGATGTGACAGCAGCGCAAAGGCACCCTCATCTTATCACACAGCTGCTCACAGAACGCCTCATCCTCCCCGGCTTTCCTGCGAATCCCATGATTCACATGCACCGCCAGAAGCTTAAGATGATACTCGTCCTGCAGGCCCTTCAGAAAATGCAGAAGCGCTACCGAATCCGCCCCGCCGCTTAAGGCGATGAGGATACGGTCACCGGTTTCGATCAGGTGATGTTTTTGAATGTAATTCAAAGCTTTTTGTTTCATAATACACTTTCTTTTGTCATTTCATTTGCTGCAATCAGCATAACACAGGATTTTTACTGTCTTTTACTGATTGAATTTGGCGGAACAGAGCTTAGTTGTGCCACACCCCGGCCACCATCACCGTCATATCATCCTCAATCCGCCCCCGGTGCAACTGCACACTGTACTCCAGAATCGCCCTTGCCATCTCCCGCGGATTCTGCAGATCCAGCCGCCCGATATACTCTTCAAG
>JAJPXG010000120.1:38514-75364 GCA_021205565.1 Lachnospiraceae bacterium
ATCCTCCTCGTCCAGCCCCTCCAACACGCCGTCCGATAAAAGAATCAGGTAATCCCCTTCCTCAAGCCGGATGCGCGCCGAATCCAGATTTAGCGTTCCGAACGCTCCCAACGGCAGATTACCGATCTGAATCCGCTCCGCCATATCCTGCCGCTTGTGATAACCCGCAGGCGCACCGATTTTGTACCACTCACAGATGCCCTTGTACAGATTGATATCGCACAGCTCCAGCGTCGCCATCCATTTCTCCTGCCCGCTTTGCAGCAGCAGATTATTCAAAATCTGTATTGTCTCCTCCCGCGAAAACCCCGCCAGAAGGAAATTCTCCACAAACTCCAGGATCTTCTCACTGCTTTTAAACGCTTCCTCCCCGCTCCCCACGCCGTCCGCCAGAAGCAGGATACCGTGCCCATCGATTTCTTCCAGAAGCGTGACATTGTCCCCGCTGACGCTCTCGCCGCCCATCACCGCGCCGGCCTGTCCGACAATGATATTATAGGCCGGTTCCTGCACAAATGTAAAGCTGTGATATTCCTCTTCAATAAAATAAGGGCACCTGGCCGACGGCATCAGCCGCAGATCATAAAAACCGCTCAGAATACCGGCCACATCCTTCACCGGCACGCGCCCGTTCCTGCTGCACATGGTGATCTCCAGCACACCGTCCCGGTTTTCATCCTCCATAAAATAAATATGCCTGACCTGAATATCCTCCGCCTTCAGCAGGCGGGTGATCTCCCTGTATCTGGCATCGCCGGAAGCAATGTAGCTGTAGCTTTTATTCGCCAGCCCGGACAACTGATCCGCCAGAACAAGAAGCTGCCGGGCCACAAACGCCTGATTCTCCTGAAGCCTTTTGTGATACAGCGTATCCTCGCGGCTTATGCTCTCCTCTTCCGGTGGAAAACTGATCATCACTCTGGCAATATTTCTGCAGGAATCCGCACAGAGCAATAATTTCTGCTGCCCATACTCAGGCAGATGCTCTGTCATGCTTTCTGCCGCGCTCTCTTTTTTTCTCATGCCCTCGTCCCCCTTTTTCGTTTTCCCGTGAAAATATCGTCGACAGACGGCAGGCAAAGGCTCTCCCACCCTGTACACGCCGGATGCGCACAGGCGGATGACCGGATGTCAGACAACTTTCCATTTCAATGATATCCGCAGCAGCGGACGTTATATCAGTATACTTCCTTCTCGGAAAAAAGGGTGTCGAAAGCGCCTGTTTTATTCTCAGAATTTATCTACATAAAAAGACAGCCCAAGACAGGCTGTCTCTTATTTCATATTTCCGTGCGCAACAAGTCAGCAACTGTGTTCGCACAGATATCCGGCTTAGTCATTGTCCTTAAATATGATCTCGTCCTCGTAAACCATGCCCAACTTCTCGCGGGCGACCTCCTCATAATACTTCATGGTCTGCGTGTACTTCTCATACTCTTCCAGCTCCCCGGTTCTGGCTGTCTCGCTTTCCAGCTCCTCCTGCAGGGAGTCGTACTGCTTCTGGTACGCCGCTTTCTTCGCACTTAAAGAGGATGTGTTGACCGCTATCACCAGTGCGAGCGCCACCATAAGGACGCAGACAATATAAATTGCGGCTTTATTATGATATTTTGTTCTTCCCTTATATGCCGGTGTCATCACGGTCTGCCTCCTTCCTTTTGGGGTGTATTTTCATAATAACGGCTCTGAAGGCTTTCGTCAAGAAAATCTTTCTGATTTTCCCATACAGCCATATTTCCAGGCAGACGGCGCCCACTGCGTACCAGCGCAGCATACCATTGCTGTATCGCTGCAGCACCAGAAAGGAAGCTGTCGCCGTGAAGCAGGCAAAAACCACATCGCACAGAAACGTAATACCCTGTCCCTGTTTCCCAAGCCTGCGCAGAAGACGCAGGAAATCATACAGAACGGACTCCGAAAACCCCAGCAGAAACGCCCGGCCGATTAACCGCCACTCCGCGTCATGAAAGCTCACTGAAACAGCCTCTTAAAGAAGCCTTCCGCCTTTTCTCCATAAGAAGAAATATCCGCATACAGCAGGCTGTCCACCGTACCGCTGATGTCCGCTTCTCCTTTTTCCAGCACCAGCTTGTTGACGTGAAGATCCTGCCCCCGCACGGTCAGCATCCCTGCGGCCGTCTCCATCAGCACCTCATTTAAGTCAAAGCTGATGATATCCACCACCCCGCTGATCGTAAGACCTCCCCGGTTCTCCAGTACCAGCTTATGATCTCTGCTGCCCTTCTGATACAGTTCCTCCATACCGTGCCTCCGTTTTTTCTTCACAGAACGTGATGCTGTCCGAAAACGGACACAACAGACTGTGTTATTACAGATTATGCGGCAGCGCTCCTGGATATTCCTGCATCATACTCATACGTATTTGAAAAGATCCTTCGCGTCTTCCTTTCTGGTAGTCTCCGCGACAGCCGTTACTTCAACCTTCACCTCACGATTTCCAAAAGAAATCGTGATCTGGTCTCCCACCTTTACCTCCGCGGAGGCTTTCGCAGGCCTTCCGTTAATCATCACCCGGCCCGCGTCACAGGCCTCGTTTGCCACCGTCCGCCGCTTGATCAGTCTGGAAACCTTTAAATATTTGTCTAATCTCATAAAATCCCCGCTATGCACATCGAAGGCGTCCCTTCAGGGAAGTGTTCAATGCACATCGAAGTTCTAAGTTCGTGAGAGACCTTACTAAGAACTTCGATATGCTTTCACACTAACCTCAGCATTCGCCTGTGGCTTTGCTTCGCTACACCGAAGGCGTCCCTTCAGGGAAGTGTTCAATGCAAAAAGAGCCCTGATCAGGCTCTTTTATCTTTTTATTAAGCGTTTACTTTTTCTTTTAAAGCATTGCCGGCCTTAAACTTCGGAACACTGGAAGCCTCAATCTGCATGGTCTCGCCCGTTGCGGGATTTCTGCCGATTCTTGCTGCTCTCTGTGTGGCCTCAAATGTACCAAAGCCAACCAGCTGCACCTTCTCGCCGCTCTTCATGGCGTCGCCCACAACCTCGGTAAAAGCACTGATAACCGCCTCAGTATCTTTCTTGGATACTCCGCTGGCTTCAGCTACAGCTGATACTAATTCCTTCTTATTCATGCCTGTACTCCTTTCCATCGCTGTTACTGTCTGCGACAAGCATTACTATATCCTTTCTTGCAGGCCATGTCAAGGAATTTTATCATGGAACCTTTCAAAAAAACGCCATTTTTCAATTAAAACAGGCTATCTGGGCGCCTCCCATGCTCAGGATGATAAAATTTTTTCTCTCAGAACAGATTCTATAAAATTCTGCCGCGCCCTCTCCTGCGCAAAGAGCTTTAAAAGCTTCTCCTCGTTTTTCCCCTGTGTGAAAAACTTTTTGCTGTTGAAATAATGATTGGCAATCTTCCAGAATTTTTCCGGATACGCAAAACGATAAATCAGGGAAATCTTTTCCTCCAGCAAAAGTCTGCGGTCGCTCTCATAAATGCCGAGCATCTGGCTCCCAAGGTACTCATCCCAGTCATGTTTTTCAAGGAATTTTCTCATAAACTGATACAGATCCCGGCAGGGGAGATCCGCCATAAATTTTTCCAGATTCAGAATCATGGTTCTGTCCGGGCAAAGCCAGACATTATGGTACTGGTAATCCCCATGGCAAAACCAGACCTGACGTTCCTCCTCAAACAGCTTTTCATAAGAAAGCCATTCCTCTTCCGTCCTGAGCGCTTCCTCCAGGAAAAGTCCGTATTGCTGATACAAAAGCCGTTCAAAATCACTTTTCTGCTTTTTCTCCTTCAGGTATCGGCGAATTCTGCGCAGCTCCTTATTTCTTCTGTGAAATTCAGCCGCAAGGCTGTAGGAGGGCACCTCTTTCTGCGTCTGAAGCTGCATCCCTTTATGCATTTCAGCTAACAGATGGACCGCCTGTCCCCATTCCCGGCTGTCCCTGATATTACATTCCCTTCCTTCGCTGAAGGTCTGCAGCATATACGGAGTGTCATCAATATCCCTTGCCATAAGGGCACCATCACCGGTACTGACAAGGTGCTGCACAAAAACCTGTGTTGACCCTTCAATATGATCCGTCAGATCCTTTAACAGCTCGAGGTGCTCTTCTCCCATATGACATTCTTTCAGAACAAAAAGACCTTCACCGGCACGGACGATCCACTGGTCTCTCCCTTTTCTGACATCCTCCACCGTCAGCTGATACTGATTCAAAATATACGCGGCCTGCTCTGCCATCTTCATTTCCTCCCGTCATAAGCTGCACCAGACCTTTAAGTTTTTTTGCACACAGAATCCCTGCGCGGCCGGTGTGCGGCGTAAAGCCTGATATATCTTATGTGCAGCTTTAAGAAAATAGAAGCAAAGTTTCATTCACAGGTGGCCTGAGCTTCCCAAGCCTTTCTGCGGGACGCTCTCCGGAAACCCCGTCAAAAAAATCTGGGACTATATATAGCCCCAGACTCTGAGTTTATCAAATAGTTTTTCTTTATCATTCAGCTCCGGATGGCTCAGTACTTCCCCCAAAAGCCTTTCGAGTGCCTCGCCCATCTTCAGCCCCGGCTGCATTCCCGCGTCTATCAGATCACGGCCTTTCAGCGCCAGATGCATTAAATCAATGCAGTACTGTTTCTGAAGTACTTCCTCATAATACAGACGCAGGCGGCGATGATTTTCCTCCTTCTCCTCGCGCATATAATCGCTCTGCGCAGCCACATCGGCATCCTTTAATGTGAGCAGCTTCGGATACAGCTCAAGTCCCACATCATGCAGCAGGTAACGGGCAAACTCCGGCGTAATCTCCGAATTGTTGCCCATGTCATGATAAAGCACCAGACAACAGACCTGACGGATGGTATCATTGTCAAATTTCATCCGCCGCATGATCTGTTCTGTCATGTTGCAGCCCTCCTGCGCATGTCCCGCGAAGTGATCTGCTCCGCCCGGATCCGTCCATCTGCAGCCCGGCTTTCCGATATCATGAAAGAGCGCCGCCAGACGCAGCACCCGGTCTGCCGGGACTCCCTGCATGACCCGGATCGTATGAAGCCCCACCGTATAACAGTGGTGAGGATTATTCTGCTCCGTTTCCATCATTCGGTCAAACTCCGGCAAAAACTGCGCGGTCAGTCTAAGGTCATACATTCGTTCCAGATATTCCGGATGCGGAGAAAGCAAAAGCTTCATAAACTCCGTCTGAATCCGCTCTGCACTGACCTTCTGCAGATTAGGTGCAAGCGCGCGGATCGCATCCCTGGTGAAAGGGTGAATCTGATACCCCAGCTGCGCCGAAAAGCGGAGAGCCCTGAGCATTCTGAGCGCATCCTCGCGAAAACGGTCCGACGCATTTCCCACACAGCGGATGATGCCCTGTTCTAAATCGCGCTGCCCGCCGAAAAGATCCACCAGCCCACTGCGGTCATTGTAAGCCATGGCGTTGATCGTAAAATCCCGGCGGTTCAGATCCTCCTCCAGACTGGTCACAAAGCTGACGCTCTCCGGGTGGCGACCGTCCAGATATTCGCCGTCAATACGATAGGTCGTCACTTCATAACCGACCCTGTGCATCATAACTGTCACGGTACCATGCTTTAAGCCGGTATCTATGGTGTGATGAAACAGCTCTTTTACTCTGGCGGGCGCCGCCGAAGTCGCAATATCCCAGTCCTCCGGTTCCTTCCCCAGGATAGTATCCCGGATACAGCCGCCCACCGCGTAAGCCTCATATCCGGCCCGGGTGATCACATCAATTATGAACTTCACATCTTCGGGGAGTGCGATTTTGGTCATGTTGATACCTGCTGTGAATAGTAATCTTCTGTTCTGCATGATACCACATTCGCCGGAAAATGTAAAAGGGAAATCAACGAAAGATATAATCACAGCCGGCAAAGCTCACTTTATCACCGCGCTTCAATGTGTAGGGTACTCTGGGAGAAAGGCGGCTGTCGTTCACCCAGGTACCGTTAGTAGAATTTAAATCCTCCAGCACAGAATTTCCCTGCGGATCGCGTCTTAAGGACGCATGAATACGGCTGACCCCGGAATAACGCAGACATACCTGCACAAGATCCTCCTGAGAACCGATCAGCTGATGTCCCACAACCTCAATGTATTCCGGTTCCCTCCCGTACACCGAATACAGCTTGGGAAATACTTCCTCCATGGTGATGATCTGCGTTCCTTCCATAATCTGCTCTCCTGACTGCATCAGACTCTGAAATTCCTCTCTGAACTCCTCAGCCGCCGCTTCCTGCTCCTCCGACTCCTGCCGCTCTTTTTCCCGCGTCTCCTTCCTGCGCAGCCACAGCTGTCTGCCAATCATGATCAGGCAGAAGAAAGCTGCCACGATCTGCAAAAATAAAACTGGGATATTCCCTGGTTCTACCAGAAAAACCGAAATCACATCCGCCAGAAGGAACAACAGCATTTCGATCAGCATGCTTCTTTTATAACGTACTCTGACCGGGGAATCAGGACCGGACGTCTCCTCATCCATCTTTCCGGACTTCTTCCTGGTCATTTTCCTCTTTTCCTTCAGCGCACCGATTGTCTTTTCTGTCACAGATCTGTCTGCAGGATCCTGCGTGAAATAAAAACCGGAAGGTGCCGTCAGATCCTTTGTTTCGTCATCAGCAGGGAAAACTCCCGCCCCGTTTGACTCTCTTCCCCGTGCTTCTCCTCCCGGAAGATATCCCACATCCTCTGAAATGCCGGTTACTCCTTCTTTCCCGGAATCGGAAACAGCATTCAGAACCATCTGAGCAAGCCCTCTTAAGCTGATTTCCTCTCTGCCGTCTGTCAGCATCTCATAAAAACGATAGACTGCCTCCATCAGTTTATCGTCCCCATAATCGAGGCGCTCCACCAGCATCTCCGCAAACTGTGTCAGATCCTGCTGCCATTGCTCGCCCTGAGTGGAGAAATTATACAGAAAGTGAAAGTCATTCTGTTCCTGACTGTACATGATGTGCCTCGACCGAAAGGATACCTTCCGCAGGTTCAGCAGGTATTTATCCGCCTCGTCGCAAAGTCTTAAAATATCCGAAAAGAGGCTCCTCGCCATGTCGCGGCTCAGCTTTCTGACCTGCAGAAGCACGTCCAGAGACTGTCGCGCGGAGATATCAAAATACATATATTCCTCCCCTTCCAGATTTCGAAAACTGCCCCTCAGCAAAAGCTTCACATCGTTGCGCATATACATATGATATTCATAGTCTTTTTCCAGTTCCTCCCTGTCGCAGGCAATTCTTAAATAGCTTCTCTGGTTTCCTCTGATAAACTCCGGCATTGATGACGTCATGAATCTTCTCCTTCCAAATAAGTATCCACTTTCCTTCTGATGCTTCGGATAATTCCCAGAACACCGGCCTTATCCATATACTGGCATGTTGCCTCCTCCTGTATCGTCAGATATGCCTCCCCAAGGCCGGCCACCGAACAGAAATTGAGCATACGGCCGCCGACCGAAACCGTGATCTGATCCCCGCTTTTACCGCACTCCATCTCTACATCTTTAAGAAGCAGGTATTTATACTGTTTCAGCGTCCCCGTGTATTCCGCCAGTTCCTCCTGCGTCAGTGACTGCACCCCGGACTGTACCAGCTTAAGCGCCAGAAGCTGCGCGTTCTGCTTTAACAGACAGCGATTGTAAAAAAACAGCCCTGCCTGTGCCATAAACAGCAGGATCACAATCAATACCGGCAGCAGGAGCGTAAACTCCAGCGTCAAAGATCCCTTCACCTTCTTTTTCATAGCAGAAATTCTCCTATTGCGGCAATAAACAGAAAGGGAAGCAGCGCAATCTGCTCTTTTCCGCTCTCTTTTTGAACCAGCATTTTCCACAGACTGACCACCGCCGCCAGCAAAAAGCCCATGAACAGCCAGCTTAAGCAGGCAAAAAGCCCCCACGCGGCTCCAACCGTCATCACCACCAGTCCATCCCCCGCTCCCAGGCAATGCGGCAATGCCAGACTGACTGCCAGCAGCAGCACGCCCGGGACACAGCCCGCAATCACCTGAGCGGGTTCATTCTCCCACAGACTCACCGGCACAATCAGCGCCGCACCAATCAATAAAATCCGGACCGGCAGGGCTTTCTCCCTCAGATCATATACACTTAAAATCAACAGAAAAATCATAACCGCTGCTGTTAACATCTTTATCTCCAGTCTGGCTGCCTCCGTTTACCGGCTCAGGATGGCATAGCTTCGCCAAAAGCGCTCCACATCCATATCATTCTGATCCTCCGCAGCGCGAGCAGGGGCGCTTATCTCCCACCTGAGACAGCGGCACCTGATATACCGTCCGTTTCAGACCGGAGCAGGAAGATGTCGTATGATAACAGTCTCCATCTGTTGTAATATAATAGGTCCCTGCCGTCACAGCACCGCTTCCGCAAAGACTGCAGCTATGATAACGGGCTCCTGAGCTGTTTCTCAGGCCTGAAAGCTGATCCGATGTAACAGCCCTCACAGAAAGCCTCAGGTAGGAGCAGCTTTCAGTGAGATGATACACCTCACTGTTGGCGGTAATATATACCAGCTCCTCTGCAGCACCCTCTTCCTCATATCCTGTCCACAACTTACTGTAATGGTGATTGGACAGGCTGGCCTGCAGAACATCGAGAGGCAGAATCGCCTGTACCTGATAATACGCGTGAATGGATACCTCTTTCTCCTGAGTATCGAGTAGCGATCCCAGAAAACTGACCCCTGACGCACCGCCGACAATTGTATCCTGTCCCGTCGTATCCTCCCATTGCAGCTGCAGAACCGAACTCAGATAACCTTCCGAAAACAGAAGATATTCCGCCAGAGCCTTCAGAACATCGATATCGTCAGCACTGTCGGCCTCCTCTTCTGTCAGCTCCACTACATAACCGTACACGGCAATCGGATCTCCCATCGCTTTTATCTGAGAAAGCATGCTGCCATATACCCTGAGATAATTCAGTATGGAGAACAGCCCCAAAATACAGATCATGAACACCGGAAGTATGAGCGCAGCTTCAATACTGACACTGCCGCTCTTAAGTCCGGACAGCATCAGCGATGCTCTCCTGAAAAGAACCGCGATATGAAGTTTCAGCCCGGAAAAAAAAGACATTTCATTCCCGGGCCCGCACCTGGAGAGATGTTTTTTTTGATAAATTTTCATATATTCCGCACCTCTTTTCATTGAGAACACCGCTGATGCTGCCCGGACAAAGCCATATGCAGGCCAGCTCTTTTTTTCCAGCGCGCAGCGCGCTGATCTGAAAATTTCCGCTGCGATATCGGAAAAATGAACCGAATATTTGCCAATAGGTTTCAGATACAATGTACTAGTAATAATGCAGCTCAATGTCTGCCGAGTAAATCTTACCGGCACTGTCCTCAAAAATTCCCCCGACCAGGCAGCTGTCAATGCAGGCGTCAAAGTGAAAATCCTCATTCCCGTCCGTCTGTCTGACATTCAGCTCGATCAGATCCATAGTTCGCAGCGACAGATTCTCTCTGCCTGTCAGAAACAGCAGAATCATCAGGTACTGTTCATAATCAAGCTCTAAGTCCACCAGATTAATACTCTTCAGAAGCTGCACCTTTCCACCCGCCAGCAGTGTCTGCATATCCTCTATACTGTCCTCATAGCTCCAGTACAGCAGCAGTGCCTGTTTCATCACCGGCTGCAGATATGGAACCAGAAAGGTAACTGCAGCGGCACTCACCTCTGCGGCTGCCGTCCGCTCCGCATCCTGCTGAATCGCCATAAAATTGTCCGCTATACGGATCAGGAAAATCCGTGAAACTGCGGCTGCCAGGTTCTTCCTGTCCGAGTCCTTGCCCGCCAGGATATACTCCATAGAATACTGCAGACTCCCATTTGCAGCTGGATCACTGTAATTCCCCATGTATGTATCCAGGTAATACAGGAAAAACAGTCTGTCTGTCACTTCCCCCTCCTCTTCAAATGTTCCCTGACCCACCGCCAGGCTTCGGCCAGAAACAACTTCTGAAAGATCAACGCTCAGGGAAGAAACCCGGCTCAGATCCGCTACTGCCTGCGTCAGGATAAAATCTTCCGAAGTGTCCAGAATCGCCTGCAGAGGACTGGTGATATCCACCTGCTCATATTCGGCTTCCTGCTCCAGTACATAATTTCCTTCTTCATCGTACCCCCACTCCTCCGGCGATATCTCAATCTCCAGGCCATTCGCCTCTTCAATCGAGTCATCCAGCGAGCTTCCCATTCCCAGAATGGTCTCTCCCTGCACAAGCAGATCCTCCACGGTTGTCATATTAGACAGAAGCTGCTCTAAGACGCCGATTCCCGTCTCCGCCTTTGCCGCCTCCACGCTGCGCTGATAAAAAACCATCCCGGAAGCATCTGTCGCCAGCACTACAGAAGATACACTCGCTTCCGTTAATGCCATGGACAGCCATCCCGTTCCTGTTCCCAGGTTTTGATCTGCGGCAGATCGGATGTGCTGTATCAGGTTCTGATAGGAAGGCTGGCTGCTCTTGTACGAACAGTCCAGAAAGAGCAGGCCATACTCCTCCCAGAGAACCTTATGATACTCTCCCATGGCGCTGCTCACGCTGGTATCCAGCACCGTTTCAGCCTGCAGCAGCATGGTGTTTTCTCTGGCGCTCTCGATCAGTACCGCTGCAAGCGCCAGAAAAATCGATATCGTCAGTGTCAGAAAAAGGCTGACAGAGGCTTTGACTCTTCTCTTTTTATACACTGAGCGCCTGGCTGGTAATATTTTGAAAAATACTCTGTACCAGGCTCGTAATCTGGCTTTTAAAAATCAGCACGACTGCAATCAGCACCACAATCAGCAAAATCATCTCCACCGTGCCAAAGCCTCCCAGCTTTTCCTTCTTTATGTTCCATAATAATGTTTTCATCCTTACTGTCTCCTCTCTGTTTGCCGGCACTGTAAAACTCCATTGTCTTACAGTGCCGGATTATTATAAAATTCTCGAATTTACGGGAAATCTGCAGCAAAAGAGCAATAATGTCAATCGCCAGACCAGCCTCCTGCCCACTGCACCGATTAACAGAATACTCTCCTTGTCAGAATGACATAAACGCCGGAATCATAATCAGCCCCATCACAATCGCAAGCTGCAGCATCATAGGGCCAAGCAGCTGATCGGACATCTGATCCCCTTTCATTCTGAAATTCCTGCGCTGCTCCTCCTGTACATCCAGCGCCTCCTGTTCTAATAGCTGCACAAGGCCGCGCATGCTGTTTTTCTCCGCCTGACGCAGCAATCCCGCCAGCTTCCGGTAATGCTCTTCATCACAGGCATCAGCAAAAGACTCCAGCGCCTGATAAAAGCTGTAACCGCCCCGCATCCTCTTCACCAGATCGGACAGCTCCTGCCCCGGCGCCCTGATTCGTCCGGGCGTCCGCTGATAATCTGACGCACACTCACAAAGTGCCCGCTGCAGATTTAATCCGGCCGCAATATACAGAGACAGGCTGCTGATAAATTCCGGATAAGCATCCCTCATCACTTCCCGTCTCTTTCTGCGCCGATCCATCAGGTCCCGGTCCTTCAGTACCCACAAAAGCGGCGGCAGCACCA
Source organism: Lachnospiraceae bacterium (assembly GCA_021205565.1). Lineage (GTDB taxonomy): Bacteria > Bacillota > Clostridia > Lachnospirales > Lachnospiraceae > RGIG6307. The sequence goes on from JAJPXG010000120.1 coordinate 50,090, forward strand.
CACCCAGTATCGCAATCCAGATCAGATTGCTGTAATCCTTTTCCCGGTAAAAACGCAGGGCAGTTCCATTCAGCTCCAGCGGCAGTTCCCACTGGTCCTGATCTCTGCTTGCCTCCTCGCTCTCCTGAAGCAGAGCTTCCACATCCTTCAAATACTGCCCGAAGGCATCTGTCTCTGCCATCATAACAGTCAGTTCAAAGGTATAGTACCACTGCCACTCCCCGTAATCGGCCTTCAATGTCAGTTCCACCGCGGTATCCTGCGCCAGATCTTCCCTGTTTACCGTACCTTCAGCGGAAATCACACTTCTGTCCGAGCTGCTCCATGACAAAGTAAACGGATATCCTTCCACACTATCAGGCAATACCAGGTCCCCCGTCACCTGTCCGGCGCCAGTATTGTCTCCGAGAACGGACTCCTCCAGAAGTGACAGCAGCGACTGAAAGCTCTCGTCTGCCTCCTCCCAGGTAAGCTCCCGCGCATAAATCTCCACGGTAATACCTGCTCCTTCTGTCTCAAGTGTGATCTCCTCCGTCTCCATTGCCTCTCCCGCGGCAGGCCGCGTAAATACTGTGACCTGTTCTCTTTCCAGATATAATGCCATTCCCTGCAGTGCGAACAAAAGCAGTGCAGCGGCCAGCACCCTGATCAGAAGTGAAATTTTGCCCGTGTAATACTGCTGCACTTCCATCCCGCCAAACTCAATGCTGCTGCGCAGCCCCAAAGGCGCCAGAACACCGAAAATCCTGCTCTTCTCCATCTGTTCATACAGCTTCTGCGCAATTCTCTCAATCAGGCCACTCACAGTCTCACCTTTGTAATCCTTTCTCCCAGCGCCACGCTGACCAGATAAACTGACAGCGCTGCCGTCATAACGGCCACCCCCGCCATATTGTGATACAACGGGTCAAAATATCCTTTTGCCGTCGTTCCCACAAACAGCAGAATAGCAAACGGAACCACGCACATAAATTTGTGCTCCAGCTTTTTGGCGGATATCATGCTCTCAATCTCCTGTAGCGTTTCGATACGCTCACATATCTGCCGAATACTGCCGTCAAGCGCTTCTGACATACTGCCGCCCCGTTCCTTTACTATGGAAAAGGTTCTGGCAAAGCTCTCGATATATCCAATACCGCTCTCCCTGCCGTATTCTGTCAGCAGCTCATCCAGCGGACGATGAAGCTTAAGACCCGATGAAATCCGGGTGAGACCCGGACAAAGAGGATGCCTGTCCCCTATATAAGAACGAAAGGGCTTCTGTACTCTGAGCACCGCCTGTTCGGGACTGTATCCTGCCTGAAGCTCGCTCTTTAAATAAACCAGCCATTCCTTAAAACCAAGTGCAATCTGCATCCGCAGCCTCTCTAAGTACTCCCGCTGCTGCCAGATGTAAAAGAAGGGTACAAGGAACAGCAGCGCAAAAAACGCAGGTAGACTTCTGTAAAAGAAATATCCTAAAATTCCCGCAATTCCTGTCCCCTCCAGCACCCAGCTAAGGCGTCTGAGCAAAGAGAGGTTCATCAGGTACTCCGAATCCCGCCAGGGCCAGCTTATCTGTTCTCTGAAGCGTTCCCACCTTCTGAAGGCTCCCGTAAATTTTCCCATTGCGTTCTTCCTCCTCCTGAAACTGGTACAGAAGATGCATCTGCACTTCCCCGTCCCGGTAACCCTGAATTTCCCAGACCTCCAGCACCCTTCTGCTCTTGTCCCTGAGCCGTCCTAAATGTACAATGATATCAATACAGCCCAGCTGCCTGCGAATCGCCTCGAGTGGAATCTCCAACCCCATGAGAAACATCGTCTCTAAGCGAGCCAGCATATCCCTTCCAGAGTTGGCATGACCAGTCGACAGACTCCCTTCCTGTCCGGTATTCATCGCCTGAATCATGTCCACGCACTCCTCGCCGCGAACCTCCCCGACGATAATCCTGTCCGGCCGCATTCTCAGAGAAGCTTTTAACAGACTCCTCATACTGACCGGCACACAGTCCTTCTCATTGCTCATTCTGGTCTCCAGGCGAACCAGATTCGGAATGTGCTGCAGTCTAAGCTCCGCGCTGTCCTCAATACTGACCACCCTCTCATCCTCCGGGATATAAGCAGAAAGCGCGTTTAAAAAGCTGGTCTTGCCGGCGCCGGTTCCGCCGCTGATGAAAATATTGTATTTCGCCTTCACCAGCTTCTGAAGGAAAGACGCACACTCACCGGAAATGCTCTGCATCCTGACAAGATCCTCCATGGTGAACGCCATCCTCTTAAAATGGCGTATCGTCACTGCCGCCCCATCCAGCGCCACCGGCGGCAGCACAACATGCAGCCTGGAGCCATCCTGAAGCCTTGCGTCCACAATCGGACTGGCTCCGTTGACCATACGGTTGCAGGCGGACACCATCTGCTGAATGATATCATGGTAACGTTCTTCACTCTCAAAGTGCCCCGGCCACCGCTCTATCCTGCCGTCCCTCTCCACGTAAATATGGTCATATCCGTTGATCATGATCTCAGAGATATCCTCCCGCTTCAGGATCTGATCCAGAATATCAAGTCCCCGGATACTGTGAAACACCTCCTGACACAGATTCTCCTTCTCCTGCGGCAGCAACGCCCTGAAGGCCGGAAACGGCAGCGCAGCTTCCTGGATCTGGGACAGCACTGCAGCATCCTCCATCTCCTCCTGCCGGTTCAGGCGCTCCATGACAGTTTCCCGGATCTGCTTTTTTAACTCCTCCCGCTGTCCGCTCATATCATCTGTGCCCTTTCGAGAATCTGATACGCAAGCTGACGTTTATATGCGGAGGTCTCCATCCCGCCAAACCCTTCCTTTGCGTAAGGGAGCGTAATCACCTCCGTCCTCGACATCAGGCTTAAATAGCCGGTCGCCTCCAGATACTGTTCATACTGGCGCCAGATGCCATCACTTACGGCGGTATTCTCCTTAAGAGCGCACACCCTGTCGCACGCCTGCAGCAGTCTTGGCACCTCCCCGATCTCGCGCCCGATATCCAGAAGAATATACCGGTACCGCCCCGACTGTTTCCAGAAATCCAGAAAATGCAGCCATTCATCCACCGGGACTGCCCGCAGACTGTCAGGGTTATCGACAGGAGCCAGCAGCTCCAGCCCCTCCGTCTCCAATATGTAATTTTGAATTAAAATGGTGGTTTGTTGCTCAGATCGTGCAAGATAATACATGAAATCTGATATGTCTTTAGAATAGTGATCCGACAGCTGGTTCTTGACAGCACAAAAGCCTGTCAGCGGAAGGTATAACACCTGGCCGTATTCACTCAGGACCCGCGCCATTTCCATACCTGTCACAGTCTGCAGCTGCGACAGCACAGGCGTATATAATCCCAGAATACGGGGCTGGTTTTTGTCTGCCGAGGTGCCCGCAGTCGTATCGAGACAGTCCTTCAGCGTCTGCATCAGGATATCAGCGCTCCGATACTTATAAATCGCGGATTCCTGACTCTCATCATCTGTCCACAGAAGCACCCTGCCACGGAGTTCATCCTGTCGTATCTCATCCGCAATACTGGTATCGATCAGCCATACATCGGCAGAAAGCTTTGGCAACATACCAAGCCACTTTTCATGGCTGGAAAAGCATGTAACCTCAAACGGAAAGCTCTTCTGATTGATCCAGTAATCGCAGATCCTCTCTGCAAAAGTCTCGTCCGGTTCGTACAGAACCAGTTTCGGGTTTCGTGTCATTGATCGCACTCAGAACCCTGAAAATATTGTCAGAATGGAAGGAAGTGATGTCATTATAGCAAAAGAACGGCGAAAGTAAAGCAAATTTGCCGAACTTTTCCATTTTCGCCGGTTTGAACAATAAAAGTTCATATAACATTACCAGTCGTCAAAAATCCCTGATTCTCAAAGATTTTTTCATCCAAAAGACAATTTGCTTGACCGACATGTCATACTTTTTGGACGGGTTTGTGTATACTTTTTCCATATTTATATTATACTGGGTATAAGACGAAAAGTGAGGTGAACAGAATGAAGACTCTATTTCGACAGCCGCCCGCGGTGCCCGCCCAGGATGTCCCCGTGCCGGAAACTAAAGACAACCTTATGGAAGATCTGAAAAAAACGCGCTTCGCTCTGGAAGTCGCCTACAGCGGCTTTGACAATGTAACGGACCCCGACCTGATCGACTGCTATATTTATCAGGTAAATTCCATCTGGAAGCGCTACAGCTACTTAATGGAGAAAATCAGCCGCTCCTGAAAATATCTGACCAACCCCGTGCCAACTGCCGTCGCTGCCTAAAAGAGCAGGATTCCTTAAGTGAAATCCTGCTCTTTTAATATGACCATATCTTCTTCATTATACCGGGATCCGGAAAGCGTAGCCGCAAATCGCCTGATCCCAATGCGGTTGACGTGACGGATCGCCGCGTTTACCATTTCCTCCACGTCCTCCGGCATGGGAACACGGTCTGACGCTTCCTCATCCTCAAGTCTTGTCTGCAGCGCCAGAAGTGCCATCTCATCAATGACATATTCCTCGGAATAAGCATAAGCGGAACCATACCGCACCAGCTCCTTCGTCGACATGCCCTGCATGTTGATCCGGATCGGGAAATACTCCATGAAATCCGGCCGTCTGGCACTCAGCGTACTGACCGCGTCCGGCGTATCCACCAGGATCAGAAGCATGTTCCTTTCTCCTGCCTGTAAAGCGGACTGAATATCCTTCATTTTATCCGCACTCAGCATGCTGACACGCTCAATGACCATTGCGCCGCCTTCCAGCGCATCCATAATCTGTACTGCTTTTTTTCTGTTCAGATTAACGGCGGAAATTCTCGCCAGCTTTCCCGACAGGCGCATGCCGCTGTCTCTTAGGTCAGAGAGCAGCTGCTTGATAAAATCAAAACAGTAATCATAATTATCGCCCGTCACGACGATATTACCGTTTTCAATCGGAAGTCCCGCTTCACGAATGGCATTTCTGATTTCCCACATTCCATCGTCTGAATGAATGTATCTGCGATACCGCTCCGGTACCTTCTCCCGGAATGTTAAGGACGCGCGTTCATCCTCCACATAGGAAGCGGCAGCTTCTTCCGCCTCAGGCTCCTCCGCATACGATAACTCTGAGTCCTGCGGCAGGAATTCATTCCCGGCATAGCCAAATTCCGGTTCCTTTACCGGGAACGCCTCTTCCTCATACAATAAAGCCGGTTCTTCCTGCGGACATGTCTCTTCCTCATACAGAAATTCGTTCTCTTCCTGCGGAGGTTCATCCTCTGCGTACAGAGCATCATCCTGTTCAGGCGTCTCCGTCTCCTCATAAAAGCTCCCTGTCTCCTGCCCGCGCAGCTTCTCCTCTTCCTTATCGGCAAGATCATTCAGCTCGTTAAGAATATCTTCTCTTTGTCTGGCGTCAAACGCATCAAAAATATCTCCGGTCTGCTTTTTGATGCGCTCATAAATTTCGTCCCTGTGTTCTTTTTCTATCTGCTGATTTCTTCTCTCCCACTCCGCCAGAATATCGTCAAGACTTAACTGCCCTGTAATCTGCTTTTCCAAGCGCACCGGCTCCGGAAGTATCATCCTGATCTGTCCGTCGGACTCCATGCGCGTCATGTCAATCATGCTGTCCTGATCATTATCAGGATGCTGCACCTCCATAATGTGCACCGGCTCAACCGGTTCCGTTGGCTGCGGCTGCGCTGACTGCTGCGTCTGTTCCGGAATATCGGAGGCTTCCTCTTCGTCCTGAAGCACCACAGGTTCCCGGTAAATTTCCACGACCTTATCCCTGGGGATATCCGACAGGCTTAAAATTTCCTTCGTGGCGAACCGCTCGTCATCTTCCTCCTGATCCTCCTGCTCAAAGAGAATGTCCTCCTCCACAAGGGTTCCCTGCTGCGCGGCTTCCTGTGCGGCAAACGGCTTTTTCACCTCCCCGAGGAGGGCTCTCAGGCTCTCTGCCAGCTCTCTCTGCAGGTTCATCGTGCTGTATTTATTTTCCACATCAACCGTTTTGACACGGATCTCCTCCGCATCACCCGCAGCCCCTTCTTCATGGGAAGGAGCCTGTTCGCCGACGTCTGCCGGTGTTCTTTGATAAATCTCCTGCGCGGTGGATTCCTCCGGCGCATTCTGCGCTCCGGCCCCATATGGTTTCGTCTCCCACTGATCAGGCGCGGCGCTCTCCTGAGACACAGTTTCTTCCAAAGAAGCCTGTGAAGGGATTCTCTTAACCCCTCTGTGATCATACAGATACTGCTGCGACTGCGTCAGCGGTTCATGCAGCATCTTCAATTCCATGGCTTTGGTGACATACTTGCCCTCACCGAACCATAAAATCAGCTGATTACATTCCGCAACACATTGATCGGCCTGATTATTCCGATGATATAAAAGTGCCAGCTCGTATCCCCAGCGCTCAGTGTATTCCTCCGCTTTCAGCGCCTCCAGCACCTCAATCCGCTCGCCGATGCCAACCCCCTGCGCCTGATACAGCCGGTACTGCAGCACATAGCGTCCCGGATCCCGCGGAGCAACCTGCACATAAGCCTTATAATACGCAATCGCATCCAGCAGCTCCTCAAGCCGGATGGAAAGATCGCAGAGCGCGTACAAAATCGTGCGGCTCTGTGGATTTTTGCGGTACGCAATGAGCAAAATATTTTTGGCATCGTCAAAACGCCTGTTAATTTTATAAAGATCGCTGACGGTGCAGAGCATCTTAACGCTTTTAACCCGTCTCCAGTCAATCTCATCCGCCACCGCCGCGGCTTCTTCGTATTCCCTCTCGTTGATCAGTTCCTTGATCTCATCTGTCCTGATCCTGTATTCCGCTTTATTCAAAAGTACCACCTCTGTGATGAAAAAAGTAATCTGTCATTCCTGTCAAAAAAATATGACACCCATTTAAACATACATATTTCATGATACCATAGCACATACGCAATGTCAAAACGTAGGAATGATAAATTTAAAAAATTTATCACATTCTTCACGATTCTGTAATCATTTATCCCTGAGCAGATCGGCCAGCTGCGCAAATTCCTGAAGGGAGAGCGTCTCTCCGCGCACCGTTGCCGGAAGTTCCATTTTCAGAAGTGCTGCGGACACTTCCTCCTTCGTTACCTGTAGATCCGCCGCGTTCGCGAGCCCGTTGACCAGGGTCTTGCGCCGCTGGTTAAAGGCCGCGCGGATTAAAGAAAACATAAATTTCTCATCCTGAACATGTACCGGCGGTTCCCCGCAGGTTTTCAGCCGGATTACCGCGCTGTCCACATTCGGCCGCGGCAGGAAACAGCCAGCTGACACGGTTGTCAGAATCTCCGGCTCCGCGTAATACTGCACGGCCAGCGACAACGCCCCATAGTCTTTGGCGCCGGGGCCGCTTTCCATGCGCTGCGCGACCTCCTTCTGTACCATCACCGTAACGCTCTCTATCGGTGCCTCACACTGCAGCAGCTTTAAAATGACCGGCGTTGTGATGTAATAAGGCAGATTTGCCACAACCTTGATCGGTCTGCCCTCATGATACTGCGCCGCGATCCGGTCAATATCCACTTTCAGAATATCCTCGTTAATCACCATCACATTATCATAAGGGGAAAGGGTATCTGCAAGCACCGGCAGAAGATGTCTGTCAATTTCCACGGCCACAACCTGCCCCGCGGCCTCGGCCAGATACTGGGTCATAGTCCCGATACCGGGACCGATTTCCAGCACACAGTCGTCCTTTGTGATCTGCGCGCCGGAAATAATTTTTTCCAGCACATTGGCGTCGATTAAAAAATTCTGACCGTATTTTTTCTGCGCGGTAAAACCATATTTTTTTAAGACCGCCAGTGTATTGAGCGGATTTGCAAGATCTGCCATATATCGTCCTTCTTTTCTGCAGCCATGTCCATGTTCATGGCTGTTTCATTTTCCCTCTCTGTTTTCTGAGCTTTCCATTCCCGGTTCGCCAACACCAAAAGCCGGTTATATCATTTCTGCACGGGAGAAGCTCACTTCAACTGTCAATACCGATATCGGAAAATCTGTACAGCCGCAAAGCGTTCCGCCAGATGATTTCCTCCACTTCCTGCACGGTAATCCCCTTGATTTGCGCGATCTGCTCCACGACAAACGGTAAATTAAGAGAGCTGTTGCGCTTTCCTCTGAAGGGCACCGGCGCCAGATAAGGGCAATCCGTCTCCAGCACAATATATTCTAACGGAATGTCCTCCACCACTTCCTTAAGCACTCTCGCATTTTTAAACGTCACCACGCCGCCGACGCCGATATAAAAGCCCATGCGTACATAGAGCCTGGCCATTTCCTTTGAATAGGAAAAGCAGTGCACCACGCCGCCGCAATCCCCGGCATGCTCTGCCTTCATCAGATCATAGGTATCCTGCGCCGCGTCGCGGGAGTGAATAATCACGGGCTTGCCCTTCTCTTTTGCCAGCTGTATCTGCGCGGCAAACCATTTTTTCTGAAGATCCCGGGATGGCTCGTCATAATAATAATCCAGACCAATCTCCCCGACCGCCACGCATTTCGGATGGTCGGTCAGCTCCTTTATTCTCTTGAAATTCTCTTCTGCCAGCTCCGCCGTGTTTGACGGATGCACGCCAAAAGCAGCATACACAAAGGGCCATTGCTCCGCAAGCTGAAGCGTTGTCTCATTGGAAGAAACGCTCGAACTTGCATTGACAATTCTCAGAATTCCATTCTCTGGCAGTACTGCAAGCAGGTTGTCCCGATCTCCGTCAAAAGCCTCGTAATGATAATGTGCGTGTGTGTCAAAAATCATACAAAATATCCTCTGTCCTGTAAATCACCAAAAGCGCCAAAAAAAATTATATTTTTTGCAAAAAAGTGCTTGCTTTTTTCCGGGCACTGAATTATAATAGCTTCTGTTCTCACCAAGCGCGACTAGCTCAGCTGGCAGAGCACCTGACTCTTAATCAGGGTGTCCAGGGTTCGAACCCCTGGTCGCGCACTTCCATCTCAAAGCCTTTATTTTCAAGGGTTTTGAGATTTTTTTATGCCTGATTTCCCTCTCAATTTTTCCCGCCTGTTTACCTTAGCATAAAGCGGCCCACGCCGCAAGTGAAACATTTTCCTGTAACAAAAAAAGGATGTGTCTGCGCATTTGGTGTCAATCCACATCAACACATCCCCGTTTCTGTCTGTTCTTCCGTTTTTTACATCGGCAAAATTCCTTCCTACAGGCCGAACTCTTTGTATAACTGTTTCCGGTAATTTGCATCCACGGCCGCCTTACCAACTTCACTGTCCCTGCCTGCCTCCTGAAGTTTTATAACCAACGAAGACATTCTTGCCTCACCCTGTTCGCGGCCCTGTTCGCGGCCCTGTTCGCGGCCCTGTTCCCGACCTTCTTCCCGGCCTTCTTCCCGGCCTTCCCGTCGTGCTTCATCCCGTTCGTCCTCAAGCCACCATTCAGATGCCATATACCCGTCCTCCATCGCTCCGATTCTTTTCAGATCCTGCACCTTCTGATACATCTCTTTGATTCTTTCATCCGTATAATCAGAAGCATCAAAACAGGTATTGTCCCTCACAAATTTCATGAATTCGACCAATTCCGGTTCCACTTCCATATCATTTGTCCCTTTCGCATTTAAAAATACTGTACACATACCATCCTCCAGTATCAGTTCAGGCACCTCCTCGCAGTGGTTTCTGAAGGTATAACGAAACTTGCCAAGACCAAACAGATCAAAATCGCAGATAAAAATGATGTAGCTGTCCGGCAGCTTCTCGAAGCCCTGCTCACCCTGATTGAGCAGGGGCGAGTCGTTTCTCGCCTTATAAAAGCGTGTCCTTCTCGGCAAATCCTTCACACGTTTACGCTGCATCTCCACATCGAAGAAGCGTCCTTCATCATCAATGACGATGAAATCAAGCCGGACCCCGCGTTTGCCTCTGGGGCCGGGCTGCTCCTTTTCTCCTTCCTTCCACCGTATTTCCCGAATATGGATACCCAGCGCAATCTCGATCATAGATTTGCAGGTCTGAATATCTCTGGTGGCAATGCCAAACATGTAATTATCCATCAGGCACAGTTCGGAAAAAGGCTTTGGCTCTTTTCCCGCTTTCTCTTTGGTGGGGGCATGAATGACTGTTTCTGAGTTCATTGATCCTCACCTCCAATTATAGCGAAATCCCCGGTTTTCTCAACTGCCGTATTGAAAAAACCGGCCGCAGATTCCGCGCTTATTCGCGGATATAGGGAGTATAGCATAAATCTTTGTCGGTGTGGGACGACACATCGTCTATTCCATAAAATTTTTATAAAATTTTTCCTTGTTGCAAATCAGCGAAAAAAAGTATAACATAAGCGGGAAATAAACATCCTGCCATCAGAAGAAAACGGAGTTTCTCATGAATTACACCTACATCCTGCAATGCAGCGACGCCACTCTCTACACCGGCTGGACCAACAATTTAAAAAAGCGCCTGAAGTCTCATAATGAGAAAACAGGCGCAAAATATACCAAAGGCAGGACTCCCGTCCGGCTTGTCTATTTTGAAGAATATAATACAAAGGAAGAGGCCATGCGGCGGGAATTTGCCTTAAAACGGCTGACGCGTGCAGAAAAACTGGCACTGATTGCGGATTTTGACCAGACCTGTCTCGCGCAGTATGAATCCAACTGACGGCTGATATTTCTGCCGCGGCTCACTCACTCTCGCTCCGCTCAAACCCGAAAGCTTCCCCATCAAGCCTCCGGCTCCCGCTTTATTCATCCAGTATCAGCTCCTCCAGCGTGTATGCCACCATTTCTCCATAGTCCGCATCCACACCGTAGAGCGTATCCTCCCCGGCAAACCGCGCATAATAACAGTTCAGCGTACTGTTCTCACCCCCGATAAAAAGCTGATAGGTCTCGTCCGCGGTCACAATGAAGATATACGCGCCGTCATCTGAAATATCATATTTCGAGAAATCCTCCACGCCTTCCGTCTTATAATAGCTGGTGATATTTTTGCACAGCTCGATAAAATACTGCGGCGCCTCCTGCACAATCTCAACATCCGGCGCATACGCCAGATACCAGCTGCCTTCCGAATCCTGTGCAAACAGGTACAATTCCCCGTCCTCACTGCTGCGAAACCCGATGGACAGAATATCCTCGCTCTCCAGATCCACAATTGTCTCTTCCATGGAGAACTCCTCCCCGGACTCCTCCTGCGTCTCCAGAAAACGCCCCGTCACCACAAACATAATCAGCGCCAGTACAGCCAGCACGATGATATATCCCTTGTCCTCAAAGAACCGGATAAACTTCTCTTTTTTCATTTAAAATCCTCAGAAAAACAATACATACAATACCGTCAGCAAGAGTCCCAGGCAGAAAAGCAGAAGGCCGAACGACAGGCTCCTGCTGATCAGCAGAATAGCTTCCTGCATACTCCTGTAGCCGGACGCGATCTCGTGCTCATGATCCTTATGCGGCTGCTCGCGCTGAAACACGACGTCCAGTACATCTCCGATACGATTCCATATACTCCCCGCCAGATGTGTCAGAGCGTTGCCCTCCTTTAATTCCGACCAGGCAGGCGATTCCTTAAATAAGGTGCGGCGCAGCAACACCACCACACTGTCCACAAGATTATTGGCCGCCATACACACCACTGCGGAAATCTTTAAAGCCACTGAGACCGTCACATCCAGCAGCCTGTCCAGAATGCCGCAGATAAAACCGAACACAGACGGCAGAATCTGAAGCAGAAGAGGACGGTAGATGGTATTTTCCAGATCAATCCAATGCTGACGTCGGTACACATATACCCTCTGCCCGTTCTTCCCCTGCACCAAAACCCTGCGGATAAAGAATACATATATGATAGCGCCTATAGAAAGAGAAATCAAGCTTGAAAACAACGCTTCCCCGGAAAAAATCTGCACGGTAACGCTCTCAAAGCGCACGCCAAGGAAGTTTTCTCCCAGGCCGCCCACTAAACGCGCCGCGATATTGCCGCAAACTCCCACAACCGGAAAAGCCGCCGCGAGCGCCGCAAGAATGGCACGCATCGGCCCGGACAGGTAATGCGTATTTTCATCATACGCTTTCTGCACATTTGTATCCGCGTTTTTCTCCACAAAGACTGCTATGAAAACCTTCAGCATATAGGCAAATGTGCAGCCGCCCGCACACAGAAATAAAATCTCCACGACCTTCAGGATCGGCACCAGCGCCCCTCCAAACGCAGCAGCCTCAAGCACTCCCTCCGCCACTAAATCCGCGTATTCCGTAATTCCCTCATGCAGCAGCGTCTTGCTGGCGTAGCCCGCAAAGCCTGCCACGCCGGATAGGCTTAGAGCCGCAGCGCCGTAGCAGACCTTTAACAGCGGCTTTTTGCGGCCGAAGCCCTGAATGACATTGAAATCTCTGGAGTGCGTATGCTTTACAATCACGCCCGCAATCGTGAAAAGCACCAGCTTGGCGATAGAGTGGTTCATCACATGGAGCATGAACCCCTGCAGCGGCACGGCACTCTCCCCTTCCATCAGACCAAAGCAGCTGATGCCGGTCAGGATGAAACCGATCTGCGAGACACTCGAGCAGGCGAAGGTTCTCTTAATGTCCACCGACCAGATCGCCAGAATCGCGCCCGTCAGCATCGTCACCAGCCCGATCAGAAGTAAAATAAAGAAGAACAGCCCGCTTTCCCAGAACACACACAGGCATGTCATCCAGACACCGAACACACCCACCTTCGTCAGAATGCCCGACAAAACGGCGGACGCCGGCGCCGGCGCCACCGCGTGCGCCTTCGGCAGCCAGATATGAACCGGCCACGCGCCCGCCTTGGCGCCAAAGCCGACCATCAGGCAGACGCCCGCCGCGTACAGCTGCGTTCTGCTGATGGAAGCCAAGACTGCCTCATCACGAACCGCCACATAGAGAGCGGAATACTCCACCGTCCCAAAAAGCGACCAGAGCAAAAATACTCCCATCAGGGCGCTTAAGCCTCCGATCACGCTGATGGCCAGATACAGATTCCCGGCTTCCTTCGAACCCGGCTCTTCCTTTTCCTGCACGACCCACAGATAGGAAGAAAAACTCAGAATTTCAAAACAAACGAGCGCCGTATAAAAATCCATGGAAAGAAAAAATCCCACCGTTCCCAGGAAAGCCGCCGCCCAGGAAAGATAAAAGACCTTCAGTTTTTCGCCCTTCGGAAAATATTCTCTGCTGAACAAGGTAGCCACCGCCCACAGAATGACAGCCAGAACGGCGAATACCGCCCGAAAACCGTCCCATGTAAAGTGCAGCCCCATGCCGCAGACCTGTCCCAGAATTCCCATTATGATTTCCTTTCCCTACACAACTCCTGCCGCAATCTGCTCCAACAGCTTAATAAATGGTCCGCCGGCGACGCCGAAAGCCACAATCAGCACCGCGAACAGCAGAAGCGGTACCAGCATGTGCCAGCCAGGATCCCTCGCTTCACAGACCGCCGGCGCAGTATCAGGCTCATTTTCACCATCGGTCACAGCCGCTGCCGCAACGGATTCTATTCTGCCGTTGGTCGTCTCTGCACCGTTCGTCATGTCCGCCTTGACCATCACCGCGGCTGCCTCCGTCCCCGGGAACAATGCCCGTCCCGGGATCACCAGCATATAAATCGAGGTCAGAAACGCTGAAATCAGCAGCGCCACAACGCCCGCCACTGCGAAATAAGTCCCGTTTTCAAAGGCCGCCCGTATCAGCTCCCACTTGCTGACAAAGCCTGCCGTGCCCGGCAAGCCTAAAAGGCCCAGGCCCGCCACAGTAAAGACCCCGAAAACGATGGGCATCCTCCGTCCCAGGCCGTCCAGCTCATAAATATAGGTTTTCTCCGTCTTTGTGATCACTGCGCCGGCGCAGAAAAACGCTGAAATCTTGATCAGCGCGTGGAAGACGAAATGGCTCAGCGCCCCGGCCAGTCCCAGTGGACTCATGAGCGTCATGCCAAAGAGAATGTAGGACATATTGGCTATTGTGGAATAAGCCAGCCGCCGCTTGAAATGCGTCTGCTTTAAGGCCCGTATCGAGCCGTATAAAATCGTCACAATCGTCGCCGTCATGACGATATACTGCGCCGGCGTTCCTTTCAGGAAATCCGTTCCATACACATAATAGGTCAGACGGATAATCGCGAATGCTCCCGCCTTCACCACCGCCACCGCGTGCAGCAGAGCCGTCACCGGTGTAGGCGCGACGCCAGCGTCCGGGAGCCAGGAATTGAAGGGACAGACCGCCGCCTTCACACCGAATCCGAAAAACGCCAGCACATACACCAGCCTCAGAAGCCCTGCTCTGTCGCCGATCAGCGCCATATCCAGAATGCCGCCGTAGGCAAAGGACTGCCCGTCCCCGTAGACAATGCTGAAAATCAGTGCGATAAAGCCGAATGCTGCACCGCCCAGCGAATAATACAGATATTTTCTCGCCGCCAGAATAGCCTCCCGGCTTAAGGTATGAATCACCAGCGGCACCGTGGACAGTGTCAGCAATTCATAGAAAAAATACATGGTCAGCAGATTGCCCGCCAGCGCGATCCCCAGTGTCACCCCGTAGGTCACCGTATAGAAGAGGAAAAACACCTTTTCATGCTTCTCATGCTCCATATATTCAAAGGAATAGAGTGTGGAAAACGGCCAGAGTATACTGATTAAGCCCGCAAAGACCTTCGAGAGGCCGTCCATCTCCAGCTTGATCTGCAGATTGCCTGTAAAATACACCACCACAAAGCTCTCCACCGTCTCCCGCAGGATGAGATACCACACCAGCACGGACGTCAGCGTCACCATGCTCATCAGAAAAACTTCCATCTGCTTTCTGCTGCCAAATGGAAAGAAAAACGCCGCAACCCCGGCAAGCATCGGCAGAATAATCACCACTCCGAATAAAACGTGTAACATGGCGCCTCCTCTCAGAAGATCCGCGCGATCAGATCTGTCACAATGCCCGGGAAAAGACCTACGAACAACGCCAGCACGGACATCAGACCGATCGGCAAAAGCATCATCCAGTTTGCTTCGTTCTTTTCATAAACCGGTTCGGCGCTCTCCTGCACTCCCGTTTTGCCTGCGGCTCCATCCGCCTTACCCTTTTCTAAGTCTGTACCCTTCATTTTCCCGGAAACCTCCGGCAGATATCCCTGTATCGCAATTGGGAACAGATACCCAGCCGTCAGCAGCGCTGAAATTAACAGCACCGCCGGTCCCAGCACACTGAACACCGGAATATCACAGTTTAACGCGCCAACCGCCAGATACCACTTGGCGATAAAGCCGCCCGTCGGTGGAATGCCCACCAGGCTTAAGGACGCCAGGGTAAAGAAAAACATGGTTACCGGCATCTGCTTTCCGATCCCGTCAAGCTCGCTGACATACTTTTTGCCGGTTTTGTAAATAATCGCGCCGGCGCAGAGAAAGAGCGCGCTCTTCACCAGTGCGTGGCAGACCACCTGCAGCATGGCGCCTGTAAAGGAATCTCCCGTACTCAGGCAGAAAAGACCGAAAAGCACATAAGAAACCTGACTGACCGTGGAATAGGCCAGCCTCTTTTTTAACAGCTTCTCCCGAAACGCCAGCATGGAGCCCATAAAGACCGTCATCAGAGACAGTGTCAGAAGCGCCGTCTGCACCCAGGTACCGGCAAGTGCTTCCGGTCTGCACACAAAGTAAAGCACTCTTAAAATGCCCAGCACACCGCCCTTGGTAATCACCGCGGAGAGCACCGCGCTTGCGGGCGCCGGCGCAACCGGATGCGCCGTCGGCAGCCAGGCGTGCAGCGGGAACATACCCGCCTTCACGGAAAAGCCCAGCACCGTCACAAAAACCGCGGAGAGCATCCCGCCGGTCACGGCCGCACCATTTAGCGTTCCCCCGGCGATAAATGATGTGTCGACCCCGTGTGTGCTGAAATAAAACAGACCGAACAGGACCAGAAAAGCGCCCGCCAGACTGTAAAACAGATATTTCAGCGCCGCCATAATGCTCTCATGCGTCATTTCATGCAGCACCGGTGGGAATGACAGAAGCGTCATAAACTCGAAGAAAACATAGTAGGTCAGCAGATTTCCCGCGTAGTCCAGACCGATCAGCACGCCAAGCGTCATGATAAAGAAGCCGAAGTACCGGTGCCAGTCCTTCTCCTCCTTCATGTATTCCCCGGAAAACAGCGCCACCAGTATCCAGATAAAAGCCATCAGACAGGAAAAAAGCTTCCCCACCGTATCCAGCTTCAGGACCACCTCAAGCCCCTTCGTGAAGGAAAACAGAATATACTCCGCCTCGCCGTTCAGGCGAAAGGCGTTCGCAACCACAAAGATAAAGCACAAAAGCAGCACGTCCACGCTGATCCCGCACAGAGTCTTTAAATCAGCCTTTTTTCCCAGACATAAAATCATAAGTCCGGCGAGAACCGGCAGTAAAATGGGAGCCAGCAAGCAAAATAAATTCATCGTCCCCTCCTCCTTAAGCAAACATGTGAAGCCCCTCTGTAATCAGATCCACAAAGGGCTGTGAGAAGATTCCCAGGGTAAAATTCAGTATGACAAAGCCGACGATTGCGGCTGTATACAGGCGGTTCGCGCCCCAGACTGTGCGGGACTCGTCCTTTACTCCCGAAGGCACATAGATACGGATTACCGTCTTTAAGTAATAAATCGCGTTTAAAATGGTACTGACCGCCAGCACAATCATCGTCGGCAGGAGCTTGCCCTCGTTGGAAACGCAGGCCTGCGCAAACAAAAGCTTACTGACAAAGCCCGCAAAAAGCGGCACGCCCACCATGGAAAGGGAGGCGATCGTAAAGCCGATGCCCGCGATCACATTGCGGTAGGCCGCGCCCGTCAGTCGGATGAATTTCCGGCTGTAACCTGACATGTCCGTCAGTCCGATTGTGGAGATAAAGACCAGGGCCTTGCTCACAGAGTGGCTGAATATATGAAATACCGCCGCGATCATTCCCACTTCCGTGCCCAGGCCGATGCCCATGTAAATATAACCAATCTGCGCGATAGACGAGAAAGCGATCATGCGCCGCACATCATTCTCCCGGATGGCGCTTAAGGAACCAAAAATCATGCCCGCCAGGCCAAACACAAAGAGGACGTTGACAATGTGCGTCTCCTGAAACACCTCAAAGCCAACCACGCGGTAAATAATCTTGATCAGCAGGAAAATATAGCCCTTGCTGACCAGACTCGATAAAATGGCCGCGCTGGAGATTGTCGAATAGCCATAGGCGTCCGGCAGCCAGGTATGGAACGGAAAGAGCGCGCTCTTGATCGCCAGGCCCACGCACATCAAAGCGATGGAGACAAGCAGGGGGACATGATACTCGCCGCTTGCCGCCAGTGCCGCCACGGACTCCTGAATATTGCTCATCAGAAGATGCCCAGTAATGCCGTACATCATGCAGATGCCCAAAAGTAAGAGACCGCTTCCCAGCAGGTTCATAATCATATACCGCACCGCCGCCTCAATCGTGCGTCCGATCTGACGGATCATGATCAGGCCGCAGGCCGCGATGGTATTGATTTCCACGAATACATACGCGGTAAATAAGTCGTTGGTATAAATCAGCGCCAGAAGCGAGGTCAGCAGCAGATTGACCAGCACATAATAATAATTGACCTTCGTCTGCTCCACTTCCTCGTCCAGCTTGTGATACCCGCCCATCAGGGACAGAAGCATCACCAGACAGAACATGAGCGCTGTCAGCGCCTCCAGCACACCCGCGCGGATTTCATTGCCCCACGGCGCCGGAAAATGCCCCATGGTATAGACAAAATATGTCCCCGTCTGCAGGGTGTATCCCAGCGTAATCGCGGACAGGATCATCACCGTGATAATCGCCCCGGCGTTGACGCGTTTGGCCGCTTTCCCCGGCAGCACGCTGCACACCACGCCGGAGATCAGGGCAATCATGATACTGAAGAAAGGAAGATTCTGCAGGAACTGATTGAGTGTCATCTACTTCTCCTCCTCTCCCTTTTTGATGATTTCCGTAATCTCATCCAGGTTCAGCGTATGATACCTGCGATATAATCGGATGGTAAGGGAAAGCATCACCGCCGTCACTGACACGCTCACTACGATGCCCGTCAGTACCAGGCCGGCCGGAATGGGGTTGATATAAGCCTCCACGTCCGTCACGCCATCTGTCACAATCGGAGCGCTGCGCCCCTCGATGTAGCCCATGCTCGCCAGAAAGAGATACACGGCCGTGTCCATGATATTTAAGCCGATAATTTTCTTAATCAGATTCTTCTGCAGCAGTAGGTTGAAAAAGCCGATACCGAAAAGTACCATCGCCACCGCCGACATATAATTTTCCGCAAAATTCGGACCCATTTAATAGCCTCCTTTCCGGAAGAGCACATAGAATGAATACATCGTACAGGCCACTACCAGCCCCACGCAGATATTCAGAGGCAGGATCAGGCCGGCGCTTAAAATCCGCCCCGGCGTACCTGTGGAAATGATGCTTTCCAGTTCATTTGCGCCGGTGAAAAAGGAATAGCTTTTCGCCAGTGCGTAAAAGCCCAGCGCGCAGAAGCTGACCACCTTATAGGTTTTCGCTGTAAAAAGCTTCTCCATCCGCTGAAAGCCATAGGCGTTGGCATACAAAATCAGGCTCGCGCCAATGACCGCGCCGCCGGAGAAGCCGCCGCCCGGCCCCAGGTGACCGCATAAAATAATGTAAATTCCGAAAATCAGCAGCATCGGAACCAGAAGGAAGGCAACCGTTCTTAAGATCGTGTCATGCTCCGGCTCCAGCGTTTTTTTATGGGTATAAGCCGCTTCCTCGGCGGAAAGCTTTTCCTTCTCCTCTTTACTGTCTATGCGCATCAGGATCATGACCACAATGGTAGCGATGAAAAGGACGTTGCTCTCGCCCAGCGTATCAAACGCACGGTAGTCAAGAATCATGCCCGACACGATATTAACCGCACCGGTTTCCTCAAGCCCCTGCTCAATATAACGCTGTGCCACCTCGTTGGAGGCGGGATTATCGGCGCTGCCAAAGGGCGGCATCCAGGATACCGTCACTAAAAGCAGGGCGACAATGGCAATGCACATCACCGTTGCCAGCACCGGGTAAGCTTTGTCAAAGGCAACCTTCAGGAGCCTGCGGCCCGTGGGGACGAGACGGTCGGTGCTTTCCACCGTATTGAGGATGCCTTCGGGAATCTGCTGCCGTAATTTTTCACGGGAAGCATTCTCCGCAGCCTTCTGTGCAGTCTCCTGCACAGTCTCATCCGTCTGTCCTGGCGCGTTCTTCGGCGGCTTCATCTCCAGTTCGCCCAGATACATGTCCTGCTCTCCCTCCATCCAGGTGTGAAAGCGTTCCTTTAAAGAAGGACGGGCGGCTTTTTCTTTATCCAGATCAATCATGGTCGTCCTCCTTCTTTTCTTTCTCATCGGATTCCCCATTCACGGCATTGATTCTCTTTAATGCCACGAAAAAGAGAATACTCGTGACGCCCGCGCCTACTGCGGCCTCCGTGATCGCCAGGTCAGGCGATTCCAAGCACACCCACAAAATGGACATGATCAGGCTGTACGACATATATATAATGATGGAATTCAGCAGATTTCTGGAAAAAGTCACGGAAATCGCGCAGATCACCAGGAAACCCAGCAATAAATATTGAAAAATCGTCACAATTCCGTCACCTCGCATTCTTTCTCCAGATCCGGATTGGTCGCCGTCTCCATGCGGGAAATCAGATGAGAGGAAACCGGGGACGCACACCACAAAAACAGGATGACAAGTCCCATTTTCAGCGTGGAAAACTGAAAGCCGTTTAAGATCATCAGTCCAACCAGCGATGAGCCCAGTCCCAGCGTATCACCCACAGCCGCAGCGTGCATCCGGTTTAACACATAATGAAACTTAAATACGCCGAAGACCTCCAGCACAAACGCAATCAGGCCAATCAGCAGAAATGCCGCGCCTAAAAGAAAGCGCACCCATTCAGACACCGTCAGCATGCTCTCCACTTCCTTTCTCAGCATCTGTCTTTTCAGAATCCTTTTTAGCCGTCCTGCTGTCCGTATAAACCTTCGTCAGCACCACCACCGCCAGGAAACCGATCATGGCGTAAATCAGACAGATATCCATCAGATATCCCTCCTTAAGAATCACCGCCATAATCGCAATCATCACAGTGACCATCGTATTGATCATATTGATGGCGACAATGCGGTCTGACACGGACGGCCCCCGCACCGCGCGGATCAGGCTTAAGAGCACCAACACAATCAAAAGCAGAAGCGCGCCGATGAGAAAATACCGGGAACAGCCTTCCAGCAGAGTCATATTTTCCAGAACCGTCATTGCTTTCCTGCCTCCTTCTCCATTTTCTCCAAAAGACGCACGAAGACGGAGCTGTCAAGTCCCTGCGCCATGCTTTTATCCAGGCAGTGGACTGTGAATTCATCGTCCTGCAGATTCACCGTGATCGTCCCCGGCGTCAGCGTGATGCTGTTGGCCAGCACCGCCCGCGCTGTCTGCGTCTTTAAAGACGCGTGAAAAGTCACCAGCACAGGCTCCGGTTTCTGATATAGATTTAAAATGATCCCCAGCAGAACTATGTTTGCCTTTACAACTTCCCAAAGCAGCACCGCCAGATACTCCACAATCCTCAAAAGCTGTTTTATAATCAGGATATCCTTTTGAACGCTGTAGTCCATATATTTACAGATAAACCAGTAAATCACCGCCGCGATCACCAGGCCGAAAAGAACGATCTCCAAAGTAATCTGTCCGTTAAACAGAATCCACATGATAAAAAATAAAATGTACATATTTTGTCCCTATATAAAGAGAACCCGGGGCTGCAGGCCCCGGATCATTATTTAAAGAACTGCTGCCAGCTTTTCTGAAAGCTCGGCCTTCTTCATGCTGCCCACATATTTCTCCACAGCCTGTCCATCTTTGAAAATAATAAAGGAAGGAATATTCCTGATCTGATACTGCCCGGCCAGCTCCCTGCTGTCGTCCACATTGACCTTGCCGATTTTCATTTTTCCTTCATATTCCTCCGCCAGCTCGCTCACGATGGGGGCCATCATTTTGCAGGGGCCGCACCAGTCTGCGTAAAAGTCCACCAGCACCGGCAGTTCGCTTTTGAGCACCTCTGCCTCAAAGTTTGATTCATTCCAAATTGCTGCCATTTTACGTACCTCCTTTTCTTTTTATGGTTCCACATTTCGGTAAATAATATACTTGCAGATCGGATTGCCCTTCCGGGAGAATTTCTCCTCATACTCCGTCATCACGTTGCCCAGGCAAAGCGCCTCATCCCGGTGCAGGTCATAGGTCAGAGCCTCCGTCTGCCACCCAACCGCCGCCGCTTCCTCCAGCGCAAAATCAAAGAGCTCCCGATTGTCCGTTTTAAATTCCAGACGCCCATCCGGACTTAAAACTCTGTCATACAGCGCCAGAAACGTCCGCCCCGGCAGACGTCTTTTGGCGTGCCGCGCCTTGGGCCAGGGATCCGAGAAATTCAGGTAAATCCGATCCACCTCGCCGGGTGCAAAAATCTCCGCAAGCGTCTTCGCGTCCCCGCAGATCAGCTTCACATTGTCCCGCGGATCCGCTGTGAGCTTCGAAATTGCCTTCACCAGCACGCTGCTGTACTGCTCCAGCCCCACATACATCACATCCGGGTGCAGCGCCGACATACGGTGTATGAATCCGCCCTTGCCCATGCCGATCTCAATGTGCAGCTGAGGCCTTTCCAAAGGCTCTGCCCCATCCGTTTTCCGCGCCGGTCCAGTCGCTGTATCACCCTGCGCCGCAAACAAAGACCGCCACGCTCCCCTTAAGGTCGCGGGATCCTTCACTACATATTCGCTTGCGTTCAGGATTTCCTCCGCTCCCGGGATATTGCGCAGCCTCATGCTTCCTCCAGCTTCACTTGCGGGCCTGCACGGACCCACTTTCAGATATGGCCTTATTTTACCTGTAAAAACCACCAAATAGAAGAGCAAAATTTCATGAATTTTTTGAGAAAAGACTTTGGTTTTTGGGAAAATTATAGTATGATAGGAAGGTACTTTTCCGGAGGGATTTTTTATGCGATTATTTCGTAACATTACCGCGGCTTTTCTTTGCGCCGCTTTGCTTCTTTGCTCCGTCCAGACGGGTGTTTCTGCCTCGGAAATCACCGCAGCAGACACCACCGCCGCAGAATGGCCCACCGGCCCCGATATTTCCAGCGAAACTGCCATCCTCATCGAGGCGGAGACCGGCACCATCCTGTATGAGAAGAATATGCACCAGCAGATGTATCCGGCCAGCATCACCAAGATTCTGACCTGTCTGATCGCTGTAGAGGAAGCAGATCTGGACGACAATGTCACCTTCACACAGGAGGTTTTGGACACCATCCCCGTTGATTCCAGCCGTATCTGGGTAAACGCCGGAGAATATCTGTCCATGGACGAGTGTCTTCAGGCCATCCTGATTGCCTCCGCAAACGATGTGGCGGCCGGCGTGGCGGAATACATCTCCGGCTCCATCGAGGCGTTCGCGGATCTGATGAATGAGCGGGCCGAGGAACTTGGCTGTGAGGATTCGCATTTTGCCAACCCGCACGGCTACCACGATGAGAACCACTATACCTCCGCCTACGATATGGCGCAGATCGCCAGAGCTTTTTTCTCCGTAGATATTTTATGCACCTACTCCAGCTCGACGACGCTGCACCTGTACCCTTCCGAGGGGCGCGACGTCGAAACCCTGGAGAGCAACAAAAACCAGCTGCTCGAAGGACGCACCTACGAATATGAGTATCTGGTCGGTTCCAAGACCGGCTACACGGACATGGCCGGACAGACCCTGGTCAGCTGCGCGCAGAAAGACGGTATGCGTTTAATCTGCGTCGTCATGAACGCGGAGTCCCCGCAGCAGTATGTGGACACCATCGAGCTCTTTGAGTTCGGCTTTAATAATTTCACCACGGTCAATATTTCCGAGAACGACACGACCTATGTGTCCGACGGCTCTTCCTACGATGTGGACGTGATCGATGTGTTAGGAAACTCCACCCCGCTTCTGTCCATGGATACGGACGCCTTCGTGGTTCTGCCGAACGGCGCGGATTTCTCCGACATTTCTTCCTATATTACACTGGCTGACGAAGAGGAAAACGGTCTGGCGACCGTGCACTACCTCTATGACGATCACGCGGTCGGAACGGCGCGGATCTATATGAATGTCAACGAGACCGCGGCCTCTTCCACCACCGCCGCGTCAACAGATGAGACGGTAGGCGAGCTGGAAACAGAACAGATCGTGAGCAGCGAAGAGAATGAGGACACAGCCGCCCCAAAACGGGTCCTTTTCGTCAACATCCGCAACATTCTCATCGCAGTTTTAGTGATCGCGGCCATCAGCCTCCTTTTTTACTTTTTCAGGAAACCTATCAAGCGCCGCCTCACCATCCGGATGCGCACGGTTTCTCTGCGCACTCGTTACAGGAAGCGCCAGGAAAATAAGACGCCGAAAACAGTTTTAAATCCGGAACCTGTTGTGCGCCAGAAAAAGCGCCGCGCGAACACAGTGAAAGCCTCCAAAGGCTTCAGCTTAAAACGCTACGACCCGAAAGGCACTGAGCCGAAGCCCCGCAGCGCCGGGGACGTGGACGATTATGAGGTCTCCCGCTATTTAAGCTCCCAGCAACGCAGACGCAAGGTGCAGATGTTCAATATCAACGATGATACCGGCAAATCCGGAAAATAATGTCAATCAGCGCCGCCCGCTCAAAGCCAGGCGGCCTTTTTGCTTCTGTTGACTTCACCCCTTGTAAGAAGGCAGTAAAAGGAGGAAGGTCTGAACATGAAAACAGAAATCATTTCAAATCAGAAGAAGGTTCAAAAATCCCGCCGGATCGTTTTGCTGCTGATCACGACTATACTGCTCAACATGGTCTGCTTTACCCTGCGGGACATGCTGGACACCTACGCGGGCAGCCGCTCCTCTCTCACGGAGGAGCTCTCCGCCGCGGCCGACGATCTGGCATGGGAAATCGAGGCGGAGGGGCTGGTGCTTTTACAGAATAACGACAGCACCCTGCCGCTTGATGACAGCGTCACAAAGGTCAATGTTTTCGGCTGGTCCTCCACACAGTGGATCAGCGCCGGTTCCGGCTCAGGAGGCAGCGGCTCTGCTCAGGTGGATTTTCTGGACGCACTTAACGGAGCCGGCATCGAATACAACACCGAACTCACCGATATGTACCGGTCCTTTTTAAATGAACGCCCGCTGTACGGCGTCCGCTCTTCCTTAAATTCCACCGCTGAAGAGCTGTGCTGTCTGTATGAGCCCTCCGTCACAGACACGGCTTATTACAGTGAGGAGCTTTTATCCAACGCACAAGCCTATTCCGACACCGCCATCGTGGTCATCGGCCGCTACGCAGGCGAGAGCAGCGACTGTCCCAAAACGCAGTACAAACAGACCTCCAAAGACGGTGATATTGTCACCGACGACAGCCGTACCTATCTGGACCTTTCCACTGAGGAAGAGGAGCTGCTTGCCTATGTAGGCAGCCACTATGAGAATGTCATCGTTTTGCTGAATACCACCAACCAGATGTCCGTGGGCGCGATCGAATGCATCGAGGGTGTGGACGCCTGCATCCTGGCAGGCGCCACCGGGGACGACGGGACGAAAGCCGTAGTCGCCGCTCTTTACGGAGAGGTAAATCCCTCCGGCCGCCTGACGGACACCTGGGTGTACGATCTGACAACTTCCCCCGCCTATTTAAACAGCGGAGCCGAAGGTCTTGGCTATTACACCAACGGCGACGGCCTCTATCCGGCGGACGGCACAACCACCGATGTGACGACCGGCGACAGCTCTCTGTATGAAGGCGTTGCCTATGTGGATTACACGGAGGGAATCTACGTGGGCTACAAGTGGTATGAAACCGCTGACGCGGAGGGCTTCTGGGATGATATATCCAACGAATACGGGAACGGCTATGACGGCGTGGTGCAGTACGCCTTCGGATATGGTTTAAGCTATACGGAGTTTTCCTGGGAGATCGTGGAGGCGACCGCCGGGGAACTTCCTGCAGACGGTACCGTTTCCGTCACCGTCCGGGTCACAAATACCGGAGACGTGGCGGGCAAGGACGTCGTGCAGCTGTATTACTGCGCACCCTATTATACCGGGGAGATTGAAAAATCTTACTTCAACCTGGAGTATTTTGCCATAACAGGCCTGCTTGAACCCGGCGAGAGTGAGGATGTCACACTGAC
>JAJPXG010000038.1 GCA_021205565.1 Lachnospiraceae bacterium
GTGTCAGTAAAGAGGATTATATCATTACGCTCTCCACGTGCAGGAGTTCGAGCAGTACCGTCCGGACGATTGTACAGGCAGTGCGCAGATGACAGAATTTGGACTTGCCAGAATCAATACTTTGTGCTATGATACCCGTGTTAAAGCGTTGATGAGAAGAGTACCATACGGAAAGTCTTCAGAGAGAGGTGCCGTTTCGGCTGAGAGCATCTTGACAGACTGTGTGGGAAGACCACCTCGGAGCGGCCCCAATACGGCCCGGCGACACCGTTACCGTCAGAATGAAGGTCCTTTCTTTTGAGGACGAATAAGGGTGGAACCGCGAAGAAATTCGCCCCTTGCGTACAGCTGCGCAGGGGCTTTTATATTTTACGCATTTATATTCAGAAAAAGGAGAAGGAAAATCATGAAAATTACGTTAAAAGACGGCTCTGTCAAAGAATATGACAAGGCTATGAGTGTGATTGATATCGCCAGGGATATCAGCGAGGGGCTGGCCAGAGTTGCCTGCGCCGGAGAAGTGAACGGCGAGAGAGTGGACTTAAGAACTGTGATTGATGCCGACTGCAGCCTGAATATCCTGACATTCAATGACAAGGGCGGCAGAGATGCGTTCCGTCATACGGCGTCTCATATTATGGCGCAGGCGTTAAAGAGGCTGTACCCCGAGGTGAAGCTGGCGATCGGACCTTCAATCGACGACGGCTTCTATTATGATGTGGACGGCGTGAGCTTAAGCACAGAGGACTTCCCGGCCATTGAAGCGGAGATGAAAAAGATTGTAAAGGAAGACCTTGCGCTGGAGCGCTTCGAGATGCCGAGAGAGGAAGCGATCGCGTATTTCAAAGAAAAGGAAGAACCCTATAAGGTCGAACTGATCGAGGATCTGCCTGAGGATGCGGTTATCAGCTTTTACAGACAGGGTGAATTTACCGACCTGTGCGCGGGTCCCCACCTGATGAGCACGAAGCCGGTGAAGGCCATCAAGCTGATGAAGCTCGCGGGCGCATACTGGCGCGGCAATGAGAAAAACAAGATGCTTACCAGAATCTACG
Source organism: Lachnospiraceae bacterium (assembly GCA_021205565.1). Lineage (GTDB taxonomy): Bacteria > Bacillota > Clostridia > Lachnospirales > Lachnospiraceae > RGIG6307. The sequence continues at coordinate 1,056 of JAJPXG010000038.1, forward strand.
GCACGGCTTATACCAAAAATTCAGACCTGGAAGAGTATGTCAATATGCTGGAGGAGGCCAAAAAGCGCGACCACAGAAAGATCGGCAAGGAGATGGGCCTGTTCATGCTGGCGGACGAGGGTCCCGGGTTCCCGTTCTTTTTACCGAAGGGTATGGTGATTTATAATACGCTGCAGGAATATTGGAGAGAGATTCATTCAAGAGAGGGTTATGTGGAAATCTCCACACCCATCATGTTAAACCGCAGCCTCTGGGAAACCTCCGGCCACTGGGATCATTACAAGGAAAATATGTATACGACCGTGATCGACGATCAGGATTTTGCCATCAAGCCCATGAACTGCCCGGGCGGTATGCTGGTGTATAAGTCACAGCCGCGCTCCTATAAGGAGCTGCCGCTGCGCATCGGTGAGATCGGCCTGGTGCACCGCCATGAGAAGAGTGGACAGCTGCACGGCCTGATGCGCGTGCGCTGCTTCCACCAGGATGATGCGCATATCTTTATGACGCCTGAGCAGATCAAGGACGAGATCAAGGGCGTGGTGCGCCTGATCGATGAGGTATATCAGCTTTTCGGCTTTAAATATTTTGTGGAGCTGTCCACCAGACCGGAGGATTCCATGGGATCTGACGAGGACTGGGAGCTGGCGACCGCGGGCCTTCAGGGAGCTCTGGACGAGATGGGCCTTGCCTATACTATCAATGAAGGCGACGGCGCCTTCTATGGACCGAAGATTGACTTCCACTTAATTGATGCCATCGGCAGAGAGTGGCAGTGCGGCACCATTCAGCTGGATTTCCAGCTGCCGCAGCGTTTTGAGGCGGAGTATACCGGCCCGGACGGAGAACCACACAGACCGATTATGATTCACCGCGTAGTTTATGGCTCCTTTGAGCGTTTTATCGGTATTCTGATCGAGCACTTCGCGGGCAAGTTCCCGACCTGGCTGGCACCGGTGCAGGTGAAGGTCCTGCCTATCTCGGAGAAGTATTTCGACTACGGGGAGAAGGTGCTTGAACAGTGTAAGGCCGCAGGCCTTCGCTGTGAGATGGACACGCGCAGCGAAAAGATCGGCTACAAGATCCGCGAGGCCAGAAACGAGCGCGTACCCTATATGCTGGTAGTGGGACAGAAGGAGGAGGAAGCCGGCCAGGTTTCCGTCAGAAGCCGTTTCGCCGGCGATGAGGGAGCAAAGGATTTGTCCGCGTTCCTTACAGATATTCAGGCTGAGATTGCTTCCAGAGAAAACAGGAAGGAAGAAGCACAGAACTAATAAAGATGAAAAGCCGGCAGCAGGGTGTGTATCAGTGCACTGAGCTCCGGCTTTTTGTATAAAAGCCGCGTTTCCTGGCTATAATTTTACAGGATAGTGTATATAGAAGGCAGGTGAAGAACATGAAAATCGCTTTTTTCGGTACAAAATCTTATGACCGGCTCTGGTTTGAGCCGCTTTCTTCAGAGAAAGGACAGGAAATCACCTTTTTCCGTCCCAGGCTGACTTATGAAACGGCACCTTTAGCGAGAGGGCACAGAGCAGTCTGCGCCTTTGTCAATGATGAGCTTGGGGAGGATACGCTCACGGTTCTGAAAAAAGAGGGCGTGGAGCTGATTTTGCTTCGCTGCGCGGGCTATAACAATGTGGATCTTAAGGCTTGCGAGACCTTAAATCTGACTGTGCAGCGTGTGCCGGGGTATTCTCCGGAGGCTGTGGCGGAGCATGCGATGGCGCTGGCCATGGCCGCGAATCGCAGGCTGCATAAGGCATATAATAAGGTGCGGGACAATGATTTCAGCCTGACAGGGCTGACCGGTGTGAATCTGTATCAGAAAACGGCCGGCATTATCGGTACGGGTAAAATCGGGCAGGCAATGATTCGGATCTGTAAGGGCTTCGGAATGGAGGTTATCGCTTATGATCCCTATCCGATTTCCGGACTTGACGTAAAGTATGTGTCTTTGCAGGAATTACTGAAGCAGTCGGATCTGATATCCCTGCATTGTCCGCTTTTCCCTGAGACGCATCATATCATTGACGCCGCTGCGATCGCGCAGATGAAGGATGGTGTGATTCTGGTCAACACATCCCGCGGCGGCCTGATTAAGACAGAGGATTTGATTAGCGGCATCAAGGCCGGAAAATTTCACGCGGTGGCCCTGGATGTGTATGAGGAGGAGAGTGAGCTTGTGTATGAAGATCACTCGGATAATATCCTGGATCACACGACCACGGCGCGGCTGCTTTCCTTTCCCAATGTGCTGCTGACGTCTCACCAGGGATTTCTGACGAAGGAGGCTCTGCATACAATTGCGGAGGTGACGCTTGATAATGCGGCAGCCTATGAAAACGGACAGAGCCTTCAGAATCTGGTCAGCTATAGCTAACTTTACAAAAAATCTCAGGAACCGCTTGCTTTTATGTCAGAATTTGTATATCATGTAAATGATTTTTGACTTTACATGAAAATCAGATGCATTTTACATGATATACAGACAAAACGAATAAAAGGGCCTGTGCGTTGGAAATTCTCTGCGTACAAAGGCTGTTCGGGAGATTTTTATGTCAATCGGGGATATATTTTCCTTGTTCGGAGGCATTGGACTGTTTCTTTACGGCATGTCTATCATGTCCTCCGGCTTAAGAAGCGCCTGCGGCGATAATCTGCAGAAGATTCTGGAGAAAGCGACCAGCAATAAGGTGATGGCAGTACTGATGGGTATTTTAGTCACCATGCTGATTCAGTCTTCCTCCGCGACGGACGTCATGGTCATCGGTTTTGTCAGCTCCGGCATGATGTCCTTAAGCCAGGCGATCGGTGTGATTATGGGCGCTAATATCGGTACAACGATTACAGCACAGATTACAGCATTTGATCTGGGTACCTGGGCGCCGTTGATTCTTTTTATCGGCGCTGTCATGTACCTGTTTATCAAAAAACAGGTGATCAGGCATATCGGTTCCATTATCATGGGCTTCGGTATGCTTTTTCAGGGCATCTCTCTGATGAAGGCGGCGATTGTACCTCTTTCTGAGACGGCGGTGTTTCAGAATCTGATTTCCACTCTGTCCAATCCTTTTCTTATCGTTTTATTCGGCGTTGCTTTTACAGCTCTTTTACAGAGTTCTTCTTCCGCGACGGTTATTTTCCAGGCGTTTGCCGCCCAGGGAATTATCTCCTATTATACCTGTGTCTATCTGATTATTGGTTCTGCCATCGGCTCTGTAACGCCGAACTTTTTGGCCAGTCTGACTACGAACCGCAACGGGAAACGAACGGCTCTTCTGAATTTGCTTTTTAACCTGATCAGGGCTGCGCTGCTCATGACAGTGATCGGTATATTCCCACAGATACTGACTTTCATTCAGTACATATCCGGCAATGACGTCGCCAGACAGGTGGCAAACACACATACCCTCTTTGCCATTTTTGCTGTGTTGGTTATGCTGCCCTTCTCGGAATATATAGTAAAGCTGGCACAGAAGCTCCTTCCGCCTAAAAAGAGCGAGCTTAAGGATCTCGACGACCGCGAGCTGAAGTTCATGACCAATGTGCAGGAGCTGCCTACCGCCGTGGCAATCAGCCAGGCAAAAAAGGAAATTGCCCGTATGGGTTCCATCTCTGTGGGAAATCTGGCGCTGGCGTTGGAGAGCTTTTTTGAACTGGATGAGGAGAAGGCGAACAGAGTTGTGGAGATTGAGGAGACTGTCAATTATCTGGACAATGCCATTATTTCCAAGCTGGTACAGCTGAGAACCATGAACATTTCACAGAGAGACATGAACCGTGTTTATCACCTGATTTTGTCGGTTGCGGATATCGAGCGTATCTCTGATTATGCGGAGAATATCAGTGCCTATCAGAGTCAGTTCCGTGCGGAGAAGGCTACGCTTTCAGATAATGCCAGGGCGGATCTTTTAGAGCTTTCCGAGCTGTGTCTGCAGGATATTAATCTCTGCCTGGAGATTTTTGAAAATGATTCCTTCCATAAGCTACATGAGGTGGAAGAGCTGGAGAGCGAGATGGAAGAGCGGCTGGAGGAGGTTAAGGACAGTCATGTGAAACGGCTGCTCAACGCCACCTGCAGGCCGATCGTGGATGTCATCTTTACGGATCTTCTGACAGACCTGGAGAGAAGCGCTGCCCATGCCAATAATGTGGCTTACGCGCTTTCACCGCAGAATGGAGTACAGCGCCTCGAATAAGCTGTAACGAACCAGAATACACAGAGAATATATCGATAAAGCCGTTTGCTTTTTTCCTTGACAGGGGAATGTAAACGGCTTTATGATGTCTCATGAGATTTACCAAATGGAGGAAGCGAAGTGTCGGATATTGTAAAAAGGTTTTTGGCAGCGTTGAAGCAGCGTAAAATGTTAAAAGCGGCAGTGATTTTAGAAGCAGTGGTTCTGATCCTTCTGGTTTTGAACTGCTTCCGAACACGCTGTGATTATACCTTTGTTCCGGGAAGTCTGAATATGTCGGATAATTATGTGCAGGAGACAGTCACTGAAGAAGGAAAACTGGCGTATTCAGTGTCCAGCGAGGGAGAAGTCGGCGGAGATGTGGTCTTAAGCACAGGTTATCTGAAGCTTTATCCGGGAGCGTATAAAATCAGGGTAAACTATTCCTCACAGGTGAATTATATCGAGGAATCCAGCTTTGCATGCGGCTTGAGTTATCTCAATCTGGAGAGCGATTCGAATTCTGTATATTACAATTTTCCCTCTCTGCTGTTAAGGGACGGCTTAGACAGCGTGGAACAGACAATACAGATTACCTCACCCTGGACGATCAGTGATGTGCAGCTGACGCTTTCCTTTTACGGATATGGTGAAGTGGAGATTTATTCCATAGAGGTAGAAGAGTTTGTGGCATATCGGTATGTATGCTTACTCGGTGTTTTGCTGCTCTTTGTTTTTCTGGATCTGTTTTGTTTTCTGGTTTTTATGGACAAGGAGTTTTCCTATGGAAAAGAGCTGGGGGTACTGACGCTGATCTGTGCGGCAGCGGCGCTTCCTTTTATAGCTGACTTTACCTATTGGGGGTATGATCTGGGTTTTCATGTTGACAGGATTATGCTCTTAGCTTATGAACTTGCACATGGGAACTGGTTCCCGGCCATATACACCGCATCGTTAAACAGTTATGGATATGCGGTTCCCCTGTTTTACGGACAGGTCTTTTTATATCTTCCTGCCATTCTCTATAACTGCGGCTTCGGCATTACATTCGTATATAATCTGTATGTTTGCATGGTATCTGCGGCTACCTGCCTGATCATGTATTACTGCTCCCTGAAAATATTCCGCAAATCCAATACCGCTCTGCTGGCCTCTGCTTTGTATACATTCAGCGCGGTCAGACTGACGAATATTTTTGTCCGCTGTGCGCTGGGAGAGTATACGGCGCAGACATTTTTTCCACTTGTATTTCTTGGCTTTTATGCAGTCTATACGGCGCCGAAAGGGGAAAAAATTACTCTCAGAAGGTACTGGCCCATTGTTGCGGGTCTGACTGCCATTTTCTCCTGTCATACGCTCAGCATGGAGATGAGCGCCATGCTCATTCTGCTGACCTGCCTGCTTTTTATCAGAAAGACGCTGGAGCCGCAGCGCTTCCTGGCCTTGGCAAAGGCGGCCATTCTCACGCTGCTGGTCAATTTCGCTTTTCTGGTTGTGATGCTGGATTCCATGAGCATGGATATGTATATCAGCAACCAGATGGGGGCGAGCATTCAGTCCTCCGGCGCCTATCTGATTCAGATATTGAATTCTATTGTCAACGGCTATCAGGAAGGAGATGTAAAGGGTACGGCGTCGGCTGAAATGTCGTTTGCCATCGGCTTTTCTCTCACATTCGGACTGCTTTTGTTCCTCATATATCTGGCCAGGATAAAAAAGTTGGACAATCCGGATAAAAAGAGCAGAAATTTCGCGGGCTTCAACTGGTGTATGGCCGTGTTCCTGATCTTTCTGTCCACGGTCTATATGTTTTACGATGCACTGGATTTCCTGCCTGATGCCATTTACAATTTACTGGTAGCCTATCAGTTTCCATGGAGATGGCTGTCTTTTGCTGTCCTGTTTGCCGCGTTCAGTACGGCGGCGGTGGTGAATACCGGAGAGCTTGACAATTTGTTCAGGGGGACATCGGTGACTGTCCTGCTCGTGATTGCGATGGTCATCAATACAGGGCAGATTTACTCTGACCAGCTCAGGACCTCAACCATCGCTTCGGTTGATAATAATCTTTACAGCTACGCGACTTATATAGCGGGAGAAAATATGCTGTGGCAGACGGACTCCAGCCTGGTATATTATCGTGCCCTGATTTATGATGAAGCACAGCTGTCGGTGGGAGAGTATCTGAATGATGATAACCGCTGGGTGCTTTATGATGTGGAGAATAATTCGGATGAAACCGCTACCGTCGACATCCCGCTGTTTAACTATGACAATTATGCGGCGTATGATACCCGGACCGGAGAAGAAATCGTCATTACAAACGGCAGCAACAACCGCATTCAACTGCATATTCCGGCAGGTTATTCCGGGACGATTGAGATCAGGTACGAGGTTCCGCTGCTGTGGAAGCTGGCGGTTACCGTGTCTGTGGTTACGGATATTCTGCTGATTGCTTATGCTTTTTTACAGAGCCGGAATGCGCGAATGATAAAAGGAGAGGTACAGTGAAAAAAACTGTCGCGGAATTTTTAAAGACCCTGAAAACGCACACAGTGATGAAAGTGATTGTGGCTGTTGAGGCGGTGATCATCCTTCTTCTGATAGTGAACTGCCTGCGCAGCCGCTGCGATTATGCATTTGATTCAGAGAATCTGGTGGTTGCGGATGAAATGGTGAGCCAGGTCACAGACGAAGACGGACGTGTCGGTTATACGGTCAGCAGAGAGGAAAATATCGAGGAAACCACAATCCTTTATACGGATGAAATCCGTCTTTATCCGGGCGCCTATCGGATCAGAATCGATTATCATGCGCAGGTAAATTATGAGGACAGCGCCAGTATTGTCAATGGCAATGGCTATCTGTATCTGGACAGCCTGGAATATGGGATTTATCTGAATTTTGAGAGCATGTTCTTAAGAAACGGAATGGACAGCAATGAACAGACCTTTCAGGTGACGTCGCCGTCTTATCTGGATGGTCTGTCCTTAAGCGTATCCTTTTACGGACTGGGAGAGCTGACCGTATATTCTGTGGAGATACAGGAAATCGTGGCATACAGATATGTCAGTCTTTTCGGCGCGCTGTTTTTGTTTGCGGCCTTCGATCTGATCTGTTATCTTTTGTTTATTGACAGGGAGTATCCATATAAGAAGGAGTTGGGGCTTCTGCTTTTGATCTGCCTGGGAGCGAATCTGCCATTTATAGCGGATTATGTGATTGCAGGCCACGATACGTCATTCCATGCTTACCGCATCCTGCTTCTGGCACATGAAATCGCGGAGGGAAATCTCTTCCCTGCCATTTATACGGCGGGGGTAAACGGTTATGGTTACGCGGCTCCACTGCTTTATGGACAGGTTTTCCTGTATGTTCCGGCAGTTTTATACAATTGCGGTTTTTCTCTGACGACTTCATATAATGTCTATCTCATACTGATCAGTACCGCCACATGCCTGATTATGTATTATTGTACCCTGAAAATCTTAAGAAAAAGAAACGCGGCGCTTCTTGGCGCTGCTCTGTATACTCTCAGCGCAGTGCGTTTGACCAATATTCTGACCAGGGCAGCGTTGGGAGAGGCTACGGCGCAGATATTTCTGCCGCTGCTTGTCCTGGGATTTTATAATATCTATACGGCTCCCAAAGGGGAGAAAATTACGATCAGAAGGTACTGGCCGGTTGTTGTTGGACTGACCGCTATCCTTCTGTCCCATACGCTGACCATGCTGATGAGTGTCATGGTTATTCTGGCGGTCTGCCTGATATTGATCAGAAGGACGTTGGAGCCGCAGAGATTTTTCGCTCTGCTGAGGGCCGCTCTGCTGACACTTACTCTTAATCTGTCGACGCTTGTGCCCATGATCGATTCCATGGGGATGGACCTGAATGTCAATCATGTAGTGAATTATATTCAGACATCGGGAGCCTATCTTATCCAGCTTCTGAATTCCGTTGTCAATAATTATCAGGCTTACAATGCGCAGGGTACGGCTTCCAATGAGCTGTCCTTGTCCATAGGCTTTTCCCTCACACTTGGGCTTGCATTTTTTGTGGTATACCGGGTAAAGGCCAAAAGAGACAGGGTGGGAGATAAAGAGAAAGAGACCTTTATCACGCTTTGCTTTGTTCTTTGCACAACGGCTGTTTTTTTGTCGACAGTCTATATGTTTTATGACTATCTGGATTTTCTGCCGGATATGCTTTATAAGGCTCTGACCGTATACCAATATCCGTGGAGATGGCTGATTTTCGCAGTGCTGTTTGGCTCGTTCGGCACGGCCGCCATAGCTGACAGTGAACGGCTGAAATCCTTCACAAAGGGTATTTCGGTGACGCTGCTTTTATGTACTGCGCTCGTGATCAATGTGGGACAGATTTATGCGGATCAGTTAAGGTCTTCGGATCTGACCAGACTGTCGAATAATGTGATTGACTATTACTATGTCATCGGTTCTTCCGGGGAATATCTTCTGTATGGAACGGATGTGGGAGGGACATTCTCGCGGGAAGCAGACTTTTACGGCGATGGCCTGACCGTGACAGAATATACCTGTGAAGAAGGAAAGGCGCTGCTGTGGGTGGAGAATGCGTCCGATGAAGAGGCGCAGATTGACCTGCCCCTGTTTCATTATGATCATTATCTGGCATATGATTTACAGACCGGTGAGGAAATCAGTATCAGCACAGGTGAAAACAACCGCATCCGCCTGCATGTGCCGGCAGGATATACGGGGTGGGTGCAGGTGGAATATCATTTCCGGAAGCTGTGGGTTGCGGCGATTGGTGTGTCCGTGGCGGCAGCGGTTATTCTGGCGGGATATGCGATATGCATCGGCCGCAGAAAACAGACAGGAGAGGAGGCTGTGAAACAATGAGTATGATTTTCGGAAAGTTCTGCGAAACGTGGAAGAAAAGTCCTGTATTCAGAGTGTTCTTTGTCCTTGAAACCCTGCTTCTTCTGCTTCTGGGGATGAACTGTGTCAGGCCGGGTCTTAGCTATGTGTTCAGCGCCGGAGAAGCCCTGTATGCGTCCGGCGACTATGTCCGGTATATTTCTGAGGATGGGGAAGGGGTATATTACGCATATCTGGATGAAAATATCGCAGAAACCACGATCGCTTACACGGATGATTTTTCTCTGTATCCCGGCGCTTACCGGATTACCATCTATTATGAAGCACAGGTCAATTACGAAGAAGAGGCGAAATTTTCAAATGGCAATGGCTATCTGTATCTGAACAGCACGCAGAATACAGCTTATTACCAGTTTGATGAAGTGTTTCTGCGAAATGGACAGGACTGCGTGGAGCAGACCGTACAGGTTACATCGCCCTGGACCATCGGCGGTCTGAATCTGAGCGTGACCTTTTATGGCTTGGGGAGCCTTACGGTTTCTTCCATTGAAGTGACGGAAGTGAATGCATACAGGTACCTGATTTTCCTGGGGACTCTTCTGTTATTCGGACTCTTTGATCTGGCTTATTATCTGTTGTTTGTAGATCTGAATTTCAGTCGGGAAAAAGAGCTTGGCGCGCTTATGGCAGTATGCGCTGCAGCTGTGCTTCCGTTTCTGGCCGACTGGGTCTTTTTTGGGGAAAATACGGCGTTATATGCGTACCGCATTCTTCTTCTGGAAAAGGAGCTTTCCAATGGAAATTTCTTTCCGGCGGTCTATTCTGCGGCTTTAAACGGGTACGGATACGCGTCGCCGCTTTTTGAGGGACAACTGTTCTGGTATTTTCCGGCCCTGCTGTATCATTGTGGGTTTTCGCTGACGTTTGCATATCATTTTTATCTGATTGCTTTTTCAGTTGGCACCTGCCTGATTACATATTACTGCGGACGCAGAATATTCCGTGAAAGTAACCCGGCTCTGCTGGCGGCAGCGCTTTATACCTTAAATCCTGTCAGACTGACCAATATCCTGACCAGGGCGGATCTGGATATTGTGGCGGCGCAGACGTTTCTGCCGCTGCTTGTGCTGGGCCTTTATCAGATTTATTTCGTCGGAAAGGGCGAAAAAATCACGGTCAGAGAATATTGGCCTGCAGCTCTGGGCATGACGGCAGTCATCGCAGCCCACAGGGTTACTGCCATGATGACACTTCTGCTGATTTTTGCCTTTTGTCTGATCAGGATCAGAAAGACAGTGGAGAAAAAGAGAGTTGCGGCGTTGTGCAGGGCAGCAGCTCTGACACTTCTGATGAGCCTGGCGGTCTGGGCACCGGCCTTTTCATTTTATGGCATGGATCTGAATGTGGCTCATACAGCTGAGACTTCTGTTCAGTCTAGCGGCGCCTATCTGGTTCAGCTTTTTAACGCGATTGTCAATAATTACCAGGCTTCCAACGCTGAGGGAACAGCCTCCAATGAGCTTTCTCTGTCCATTGGCTTTTCTGTGACGCTGGGGCTGGTGCTGTTTATTGTGTATTGTTTCAAGGTCAGAAAAAACGGATGTCAGGATGAAAAAAACAGAAGCTTTGCCAGAGCCTGCTGGGGGCTGGCGATTGCTGCCATTTTTATGTCGACAGTATATATGTGCTATGATTATCTGGACTTTCTGCCGGGATGGATTTACTCACTCCTGACAGCATATGAATACCCGTGGAGATGGCTGTCTTTTGCGGTTGTGTTCGGTGCGTTCGGTACAGCGGCGGTGGTGCAGAGTAAGGAACTGGGTCCGGTGTTTTACGGAGTGAGTGTATATGCGGTTCTGTGTGTGGTGCTGACGCTCAATACGGGTCAGATTTATGCTGACCAGCTGAGAACGTCGCAAACGGGGAGTCTGACGAATAATCTGGAGGTGTATAACGGACAGATCGGGGACGGGGAATATCTTGCGTATCTTACTGATACGGACGCACTTCTTTACAGGGAGCTTCTTTATGATGAGACTGTGATAGCCGCCGACAGTCTGCGTTATGAGGAAAATCATTGGCTTCTTTCTGTACAGAATACAGCCGATGATACCGCCATTCTGGATATTCCGGTGCTGTATTACAGATATTACACAGCATATGATGCTGATACAGGAATGGAAATGGAAATATCGGCAGGAGAGAATAACCGCATCCGGCTGCATGTTCCTGCCGGTTATTCCGGTACAGTTGAGGTGAAATATCAGATTCCGTTGTCATGGAGGATTATGGTTTTTGTGTCGCTGACGGCGGATCTGTGTCTGGTTCTCTGCCTGCTGTCCGCCAAAAAACACAAAATCAGTGAGGAATGAATCAGTGAAAAAACACTTTGATGAATGCAAATCTGAACTGGGAGAACACCTCGCCTGCAGATTCATTCTGGGACTGGAAGCGGCGGTTGTTCTGTGGATGCTTCTTCAGTGCTTTCGCGCCAGATGCGATTACGCTTTTGGAGCGGAGGATTTTTCCGTGACCAGCTCTCTTGTGAACGCTGTGACGGTGGAAGATGATGAGCTGACGGGATACTGCGCGCAAAGTGCGGAGGGAGTGGAGGAAACGGAAATATTATCTCTGGGGACTTTTACGCTCTATCCGGGCTCTTACCGTGTGAAGGTGTACTATGATTCCCAGGTGAATTATCTGGAGGATGCAAGTATTGCCTCCGGTTTAAGCTTCCTGGATGTTAGCAGTGCAGATCATGATGTGTATGTCACATTCAATCAGTTTTTACTCAGGGACGCACTTGAGAGCATGGAGCAGACACTGCAGCTTTCCTCTCCCGGCAGGGTGGATGATTTCTCTGTTTCCGTGACATTCTGCGGATATGGGGAGATCACGGTTTATTCCGTGGAAATTGAGGAAATTGTCATTTACCGCTATGTGCGTCTGCTGGGAACGTTTCTTCTGTTTGTCCTGATCGATCTCCTGGTGTTTCTGATATTTGTGGACCGGTATTTCCTTTATAAAAAGGAGGTCGGCATTCTGACGCTGATCTGTCTGGCGGCGGTGCTGCCCTTTGTCGCGGATTTTGCTTACCACGGGCACGACACCACCTATCACGCGCAGAGAATAGTCTATCTGGCGGAGGAAATTGCGAACGGAAATTATTTTCCGGCGATTTATTCCTCGGCGCTAAATGACTACGGGCATGCGGTTCCGCTTTTTTACTGCCATTTCTTTCTTTATCTGCCCGCAATTCTGTATAACTGCGGGTGCTCGCTGACTTTTGTATATAATCTGTATATGAGCGCCATTTCCGTGGCAGCCTGTCTGATTATGTATTACTGTTCATTGAACATTTTTCAAAAAAGAAATACTGCCCTTCTGGGTGCGGTGTTGTATACACTGAGCGCAGTCCGGCTGACCAATCTTTTGACGAGAGCTGCCTTCGGGGAGTTTACGGCACAGACCTTTCTTCCGCTGGTAGTGCTGGGTTTTTATAATATATATTCGGCGCCGAAGGGAGAGAAAATCACCATCAAAAAGTACTGGCCCGTTGTTGTCGGCCTGTCCTGTATTGTGCTTTCTCACGCGCTGACCACATTGATGAGCGCCATTGTGATCTGTCTGTTCTGTGTGGCAGCAGCGAAAAAAACACTGGAGCCAAAACGCTTTTTCGGCCTGGCGAAAGCGGCGATCCTGACGCTTTTGGTCAGTATGGCATATCTGGTGCCGATGGTGGATTCCATGGGTATGGATCTGCTGATGAATCACCGCAGGGATCAGATTCAGAATCAGGGAACCTATCTGCTGCAGGTATTTAACCCGATTATCAATAATTATCAGGAATTATCCAAAGTGGATACTCCCGGACAGGAGCTGTCCCTGTCCCTTGGTTTTCCGGTGGTTTTAGGCCTTGTCCTGTTTTTGGTCTGCCTGGTCCGTCGTTCCTTACAAAAGGAAGAAGAGAGGGAGAGCATTTCCTTTGCGGCGGTTTGCTTTGGAATTTCTCTGACAGCTGCGGCACTGTCCACGACATATATGTTTTATGATTATACGAGTTCTCTGCCGGACAGCCTTTATTCCCTGTTCTCTGCCTATGAATTTCCATGGCGGTGGCTCAACTACGCCTCCCTTTTTGGTGTGTTCTGTACGACCGCAGTAGCGGATCAGAAGTGTATGGAGGGTGTCTTTGGAAAGGTGCCTGCAGCCTTTGTGCTCTGTGCGGTTCTGACACTCAATACGGGGCAGGTTTATTCGGATCATCTGCGTACCTCTGTTCTGGAGCAGTTTGATAATAACGAATATCTGAATTATACGGATCAGATGGGCAGCGAAGGGGAATTTCTGCTGTATGGTTCAGCAGTGATTGGCGCCGGTTATTACAGGGATCTGATTTACGATGAAACGAGGCTTTCGGTGGAGGCATATTATTATGAGGATCAGACCCGACTGCTTACGGTGCAGAATCTGTCTGATGAGGATCTGGCACTGACTGTGCCGATGTGGAACTATGATAATTATATTGCGTATGACACGGAAACGGGGGAGAACATAGAGATTACAACCGGTTATAACAACCGGATTGAACTTGCAGTGCCAGCCGGCTATTGCGGCACCATCGCGATCCGTTATCAGATTCCGCTTTTGTGGAAGCTGGCGATCGGGGGTTCGCTGATGACGGATGTCTGTTTGCTGGGATACGCTGTTTTTCGCAGAAAAACGCGAAGAGCTGTCAGAAATTCTGTGGAAGGAAAATGAATGCGTGTCATTTTGAATCAAATATGGAAGACCATCAAAATGAATAAGGGACTGCGTGTGATTGTCGCGCTGCAGGCTGTTGTACTCCTGGTATTGTTTATCTGGTGCTTTCGCAGTGGGACGCACTATGTTTTTACTGAGGATGACTTTCTGGTAAAAAGCGGGCTGGTGAGTTTAGTCAGCGATGAGGAAGGTGTTTCGGGGTATGGAGCCGTGAGTGATGAGGCGCTGCAGGAAACCGTTCTTTTCACTTCCGAAAGCTTTTCTCTTGCTCCGGGTGCCTACCGGGTGAGCATTGCCTATCACTCTCAGGTGAATTACCTGGAAGGAGCGAGCATTTCCTCCGGCTTAAGCTATCTGAATCTGGTAAGTGAAGGGGATGAATCGGCCTTTGACTTTGAACCGCTCCTTCTCAGAGACGGAACAGATGCGGTGGAACAGACGGTGCAGATTCATGCTCTCAGGGACATTGAGGATCTGTATTTTACCGTCAGCTTTTATGGCCTGGGAGAGGTAACGGTTTATGCAATTGAGGTGGAGGAGGTGACGACATACCGTGTTGTCTGTCTGCTCGGTGCTATGCTTTTGTTTGCCACTATAGATGGAATCGGATATCTTCTTTTATGGAGTGATCAATCTGAGAGAAAAAAGGAGGTCGTGGGTCTGCTTCTGATCTGTCTGGCCGGGGTGCTGCCATTTTGCGCAGACTTTGTTTTTCACGGTCACGATACGACTTTTCATGTGCAGCGGATTGTCTGGCTGGCCAAAGAACTTTCCAACGGAAATCTTTTCCCGGCCATTTATTCCTCTGCGCTGAACGGCTACGGCTATGCGGCGCCTTTATTCTATTGCCCGCTCTTTTTATATCTGCCCGCTCTTTTATACAACTGCGGTTGTCCCATGACATTTGTGTATAATCTGTATCTGAGCGGTATGACAGTCCTGACGTGCCTGATTATGTATTACAGCGCTTTTGGAATTTTCAAAAAAAGGAATCCGGCGCTGTTGGCCAGCGCGCTGTACACCCTGAGCGCTGTCAGACTGACTAATATTTTTACAAGAGCGGCATTCGGTGAGTTGACGGCCCAGACCTTTCTGCCGCTGGCAGTACTGGGATTTTACCGAATATATGCCGCCCCGAAAGGAGAAAAAATCAGACTGAGGCAATACTGGCCGTTGGTTGTGGGTCTGACTGGTGTGATCGCGTCACATGTTCTGACCACGGTGATGACTGGAATGGTGATTCTGGCTGTCTGTCTGATGCTGGCAAAAAGGACGCTGGAGAGACCGAAATTTTCGGCGCTCTTAAAAGCTGCTCTGTTGACATTTGGAACCGCTGCGGCAATCCTTGTCCCCATGCTTATATCTCTGCGGATGGATCTGAAGACAAATCAGACGGCAGATCAGATTCAGGAGCACGGCACCTACCTTTTGCAGGTTTTGCAGGTGATTGTCAATAATTATCAGGGAGATTCTGCTGCGGGGAGCGCGTCCGGTGATATGTCGTTGTCTATTGGATTTCCGCTGACGCTGGGGTTGGTGATTTTTCTGGTCTGCATGGTGAAAAGAAGTATGCAGGAGAAGGACGATGATTGCGATACAGGCTTCATGACGGCCTGCTGGGGGCTGACGGTTCTTTTTATTCTGCTCTCTGGGATTGGTATGTTTTATGATTATCTGTGTTTTCTGCCTGACCTGCTTTACCGGGTGCTGACGATTTATCAGTTTCCCTGGAGGTGGCTGGTGTTTGCGGTATTGTTCGCTTCCTTTGGTACGGCGGCTGTAAGCGAGCAAAAAGAGGCCCTGAATCTGTTCGGAACTGTCCCTGCCGCTTTTCTGATTTACGCGGCTCTGATACTTAATACCGGACAGATTTATGCGGATCAGCTCACTAGCTCACAGTTGGAGAAACTGGTAAATCAGGAGTATGCTTATTTCAATGAAATTGGAAATGGAGAATATCTGCTTAGTGGAACGGATCTTTCAGAGGTTTATTACCGGGAACTGAATTACGATGAAACGGTACTTTCTGCAGGTGATTACCGCTATGAGGAAAACAGCTGGCGGCTGGAAGTGAAAAATCTGACAGACGAGGCCGCCGCTGTGGATATTCCGCTATTCTGTTATGACAACTTCACTACATATGACATGGAATCGGGAGAGCAGATTGTGCTTTCTACAGGAGAAAATAACCGCGTCCGGCTGGCAATTCCGGCGGGCTATTCCGGTACCGTTGTGGTGAAATATCAGCTGCCGCTTCTGTGGAAAATGGCTGTTGTGGTATCTGTGGCGACAGATCTGGCGCTGGCAGGATATTTGTTTTTCTACAAAAGAAAAGGCAGTTCGGATAATTCTTAAGATTTCCTGAATGTCATTGACAAGTATATAATATGGTGATATAAGTGTATTAAGATAATTAATACACTTATTTTTTTGCTTTATATTGTATATACAGAATATGAAACGAAAACAGAAAGGGGAGAGGGCCGATGATTATACTGGATTACCGGGATAAACGCCCTATTTATGAACAGGTGGTGGAAAAGCTGGAACGTCTCATCGTGGGCGGCGGTCTGGAGGCCAACACGAAAATGCCGAGCGTGCGTTCGCTTGCGCTGGAGCTGGCGGTCAACCCCAACACGATTCAGCGGGCCTATGCCCAGTTGGAGCAGGACGGCTATCTGTATACCGTGAGCGGGCGGGGAAGCTTCGTGGCGCACGAGAGCGAGTGGCGTAACGCCAAAGAGAAGCAGCTCACAGAAAAGCTGAAGGGCGTTGTGGAGGAGGCGAAGGAAGCCGGTATGGTAAAGGAGCAGATTATCAGCGTTGTCACAGAGGTTTATCAGTCGTCGGAGGAAACAGCAGAGGCTGATAAAAACCTGAGATCGTTCAAAAAGGCGCAGGAGCTGAAGCTTGCTGATGAAAAGAACGCAGCTGCATCACAGATACCGGAGGAGAATGATGTAAAAGGGGAGGAAACGGTACATGATTGAAGTGACGAATTTACAGAAAAGCTTTGGCAAAATCAGGGCGGTCGACGGGATCAACGCGACCATCGAGGAAAGCCATGTATTTGGCCTGATTGGAACCAACGGCGCCGGTAAGTCCACATTCTTACGGCTGTTGAGCGGCGTCTTAAAGCCGGACGGCGGCACCATACTGATCGATGGTGAGCCGGTGTATGATGAGCCGGGGGTCAAGGAGAAGGTTTTCTACATTTCCGACGACCAGTATTTTTTTAAGAGCGGTACACCCATGGACATGTTCCGCCTGTATGAGAGCTTTTATCCGCAGTTTGACAGAAAGCGGGCGCTGGATATGCTGCAGAAGTTCGGACTTGACAAAGAACGGAAGGTCAACACCTTTTCCAAGGGCATGAAAAAGCAGCTGTCCGTCATCTGTGGGGTGAGCGCCAACACGAAGTATCTGCTCTGTGATGAAACCTTTGACGGTCTCGACCCGGTGATGCGCCAGGCGGTAAAATCCATTTTTATCCAGGAAATCGAGGAGCGGGGCATGACACCCATTATTGCTTCTCATAATCTGCGGGAACTGGAGGATATCTGTGAATATGTGGGGCTATTGCACCGCGGCGGTATCCTTTTGGAGAAGGATCTGGATGAGATGAAAATGAACATCCACAAGGTACAGTGCGTGCTGCGCAAACCGGAGGATTCGGATGTGGTGAAGGAGCACTTTGAGGTCCTGAATGAAAATACGAGGGGCAACTTAAAAACCATTACCCTACGTGGAGAGCGGGAAGAGGTGGAGGCGCTGTTTGCGGGGCTTGATCCGATCTTTTATGAGCTTCTGCCGCTCTCATTGGAGGAAATCTTTATCAGCGAAACGGAGGTAAAGGGATATGACGTCAAAACACTTTTTGGTTAAATATATGATCGAGGACCTGCGCCACCGCCTCTGGATGCTGGCACTGTCTGTTCTGGGGAGCTTTCTTTGCATGCCGGTGGCATATCTGCTGGTGATGGGTACTTATCGCTCCCGTTATGAGGCATATCTTGCGAGCTATGGTACCGAGAAGGCTGCGGATGCTCTGCTGACCGGTCTGTATAACTATTTTCAGGGGATCGGACTGGGTTTGAACGGCGCTGTCGCGATCTGCGGCGCTGTCATTGTGGGACTTTTCGGGTTTCGTTATGTGTTCCGTCAGGATATGGTGGACACTTTTCACAGCGCGCCAATCAAGCGCAGCACGCTGTTCTGGATTCATTATTTGAACGGTTTCCTGATCTGGCTGATACCTTTTTGTGTATGCGGGGTTCTGACGCTCATTATGGCGGCTTCCGATATGGCAAAATCAGGGGTGCCTGGACAGATGCTCGGCTGCGCATTGACAAGCTGCCTGGTTATCATGGTATCGTTTCTGACGATTTACAGTCTGGTGCTTTTAGGCGTCATGCTGGCGGGCAATATTTTAAACGCGCTGGTTGTCATGGGCTTTGTTGGCTTTGCGGCTTCCGCCGTCTATCTGGTGGTTTATATAGGTTTGGAAAGCTATATGGAGAATTTCTGGCAGATGCCGGTCGCGTATCAAGATTCTGTGTTATGGCTTTCGCCGGCCATCTCGGCGGTCTGGATTCTGATTTATCGATTAAGTGATACGCTTCTTCTTTCCTCCGGTCTCATTCTCCGCTGTCTGATCGTACTTCTGACCGCTGTTGTGATGCTGATTGCCGCACTTTTAGTGTATCTGAAGCGTCCCAGCGAGGCAGCCGGTCAGGGCGTATATCGTAAAGGCGTCGCGGCCGTCATGCGCATGGTGACTGCCATTGTGGCGGGCTTTGGCGGGTGGTGGTTTTTCTCCGCAATATCAAGCGAAGGGTATGTGGCCTGGGGAATCTTCGGCGCAATTCTGGTCAGCTTTCTGGTCTATGGTGTTTTGGATATTGTCTTCACCATGGATTTCAAGGCATTCTGGCGGCATAAAATTCCCATGGCGGTGTCCGTGGTATGTACGATTTTCATCGGTCTGTCCTTCTATTATGACTGGTACGGATATGACAGCTATCTGCCGGCAAAGGATCAGATTGCGGACATGGGAATTTTCCTTTATAGCTCCAGTTACCGTAACGGTTACCGGGACGAGGTGCTTTCGGCCATGCATTATACGGATACGGATAATATTTACGCGGTACTGGCCAATGGAAGCGGGGCTGCCTACCATGAACAGGCTACGACGGATACGGTGGAAACAACGACGTATACCGCTACGGAAAGCTGCATAGTGAGAGTGACATTGAAAAACGGCAGGTCATATTACAGAAGATATGTGCTGGACAGCGGCTGTCAGGATGCGCTGACACAGATCGCGGAGAGCGAGGATTATATTTCCGTGATGTACGCAGTTCCGCAGATCGCGGCGGAAACCTGTGACAGTATCAGTATTTACAGAGAAGATATGGAGTATTATACAGAGGATACGGAGGAGCTGCAGGCACTGATTACCGCGCTGAAGGAAGACATCGACACCTATGGGAGACAGGCTGTTTGCAGTGATGAGAAGGTATACTGCCGCCTGCGTTATGGATATTATGGGGAAGATGGATACACTCGTTCCAATTTCGCGTTTATTACGGAAGATTATGTGAATACCGTCGCTGTGCTGAATGATCTGGGACTGGAGGAGTTTATACAGGAAATGGATCCTGAGGCGGTGTCGTATATAGAGTTCAGCTGTGATATTTATGCCTCCGATTTTGAGAACACGGACAACATCCTGACGGTAATCGGTGATCGGTTCGGCGTGGACTTAAGCGGTGAGACGCTTTCGCTCGACAGCGAAAAATACGCAGAACTGGCGGAAAGCCTGTACGGGGAAAATCAATACGGATACGCGAAGCTGACAATTCAGATTACGGATCCGGATGAAATTGAGGAGCTTTTGTTACTGTGCGATTATTACAGCTATCCGTCCTATCCGACCAGAACAGAGCTGTTTTCCAGTGCCTCCGATGCGAGTGTGTATGTGGTTATGAAAGAGGGAGAGGGCAGCAGCTATACTGAGAGCAGCGGCTATAGCTTCACCATCCCCTACGGAAAGATGCCGAAGGAATATATCTTACGGCTGGCTGCGCAGCTGGAAAAGGAGGAATAGAAAACGCTGATTGCAGAAAACAGATAAAATACTGTGAAAATGTGATAGTTTCATCACATTTCTCTAACAAACGACCGATATACTTCACTCATCAGAAGCGTACCAGGTCCTGGCCGGTAAAAGCCCTGCATGAAAAATGAAATTTCGTTTCAGCAGGGGACATCATCAGGACAGGCTTGAGGAAACCAATCACGGAGTGTAATTTTTAAGATGAGGAAGAGACTGAAGTTTATCATTATCGGAGTGGAGTTATTTGTATTAGTTGCGGTAGCCGGCATTATGTTCAATGTGGTTCACCTGACCAGCGCCACCGAGGGAGTAACCAAGGTGGAGATTCCTGAGGAGGAGGTCCAGATCCAGGAGGAGGTCAAGGAGAGCGTTGAGATGAAGGGCTACCGC